>JAUCQE010000683.1 GCA_030372865.1 Pyrinomonadaceae bacterium | reverse complement strand
GCTCCGGTCTCGATCGTTTCTTCGACTTCTTCTGTTTTCTTCTTTGCCATTATCGTTACTTACGCCTCCGGGCCGGGTGCCTATTCGGCTGCCTTCTCCTTCTGGCCGATCAGTGTGTAAACACGAGCAAGCGTCTTCTTCTCGCGGCGGATATCAGCGATCGTGTCGCCTACGCCAAGCGATTTGCGGAACTTCAAGCGGAAGAGCGATTCCTTCAACGCGTCCGCCTGCTCTTTCAATTCGTCGAGATTCATATCCCGAAGCTGGTCGATCTGTTCTTTGCGCTTCATATTTAGACAATGCCTCCCTCGAGGTCTGCACGCGACACGAACTTCACCTTGATCGGAAGCTTCTGTGCCGCGAGCCGCATTGCTTCGCGTGCCAACGCCTCATCGACGCCCTGGATCTCATAAAGCACGCGGCCCGGCTTTACCACCGCAACCCAGTGGTCCGGAGCACCTTTGCCCGAACCCATACGGGTTTCTGCCGGCTTCTTGGTGATCGGCTTGTCCGGGAACATGCGGATCCAGATCTTGCCGCCGCGTTTGACGTGACGCGTCATCGCGATACGTGCCGCTTCGATCTGGCGGTCCGTGATCCAGCCCGCTTCCAACGCTTTGAGCCCAAAATCACCAAAGTCGAGGTTCTCGCCGCGCGTTGCTTTTCCGCGCATGCGTCCCTTCATCACTCTTCGGTGCTTGACCTTCTTCGGCATCAACATAACTTCTTCTCCAGTTGTCGGTGGCCTGTGGTCAGTGACCAGCGAAACCACACCCCTTCAATGTTTTAGCTATTCTTCTCTGACCACGGCCACCGGCCGCTGGCCACTATCTGTTTCGGTCGTCGCGACGCGGGCGTCTGTCGCCGCGTCCGCGCATTGCCGAACGGTCTGCCTTCGGCTCGATCATCGGGTCGGTCGTGGTGCCGCGTGCCATCGAAGCCTTCGCATCGAGGATCTCACCGCGGTAGATCCAGACCTTGATGCCGATGATACCGAACGTCGTCAGTGCCTCGGCGAAACCGAAATCGATGTCCGCACGCAGCGTGTGCAGCGGCAGGCGGCCTTCGAGCGACCATTCCGTACGGGCGATCTCAGCGCCGTTCAAACGGCCGGAGATCATAACCTTGATTCCCTGTGCACCGAAGCGGATGGATTCTTCCATCGTCTTCTTCATCGCACGGCGGAAAGCGATACGCTTTTCAAGCTGCTGTGCGATCTTCTCGGCCTGAAGCTGAGCGTTCAGTTCCGGGTGCTTGATCTCCATGATCGAGATCTCGATCTCGCGGCCCGTCTTGCGGGCGAGGTCGGTCTTCAGGGCTTCGATCTCTGCACCCTTGCGGCCGATGATGATGCCCGGACGCGAGGTGTAGATAACGATCCTGGTGCGGGCTGCGGCACGTTCGACGTCGATGTGCGAGACGCCGCCGCCGGCGAACTTCTTCTTCAGCTCACGCTTGAGAGCGAGGTCCTCGGCAAGGAACTTGTCGAAATCCTGCTTTGCGAACCAGTGCGAGTGCCAGTCCTTGTTATAGCCGACCCTAAATCCGTACGGATGTACTTTCTGTCCCATAAAAATTCCTTACTGTCTCTCCAGCTCCTCGTTGATACGCTCCTGCGCTGCATCCGCCGGCTTTGTTTCCTGGCTGTGAGCCTCGGCGTGCGTTGACGCGTTCTTCGCATCCGCGATCTCCGCGTCGGACTGCGTCTCGACCGCCTCAACTGCCTCTGCCGGAGTTTCGACCTCTTCTGCCTTTTCGGCCTTTGCCTTCTTGGTCGCCTTCGGAGCGGCTGCCTTCTTCTCGGCTTTCGGCTTCGCCGGTGCCGCTGCCTTCTTGGCTGCGGCGGCTTCGGCCTTCAGTTCTTTCTCGCTCTTCGCCTTCTCTTCGCTCGTCACCTCGATGGTGATGTGGCAATAGTGACGCTGCTCGCGGTATGCACGGCCCTGCGGAGCGGGACGCATGCGGCGGCGGTGCTTCGTCGGCCCCATGTCCACGAAGCAGGCTCGTACCCAGAGATCGTCCGGGTCGATCGCGATGTTCTGCTGCTCGGCCTTGTAGGTCGCGTTCGCGATCGCTGAGCTCAGGCATTTTGCGATCGGGCCCGCGGCACGCTTTTCAGTGAACTTGAGGATCGACAGTGCACGCGAGACGTTCTGTCCGCGGATCATGTCGATGACCAGCCGTGCCTTTCGCGGCGAGCCTTTCAAATATTTCGTTTTTGCTATCGCTTCCATATTTTTAGTGAATGGCGGATCGTAAACAGTTGCTCTGTTCCCGATTCACGATTTACCTTCTCTTTGCCATCTTCTCCGCTTTCGTACCGGGGTGTCCCTTGTACGTACGCGTCGGCGAGAATTCACCCAACTTGTGGCCGACCATATTCTCCGTTACGAAGACCGGCACGTGACGCTTGCCGTTGTGGACGCCGAAGGTCAGTCCGACCATATCCGGCGTGATCGTTGAGCGGCGCGACCAGGTCTTGATCGCGGGCGGCTTCTTGCCCGTCTCGTTGATGCGGGCAAGCTGCTTCTGAATGCTCAGGTCGATGAACGGTCCTTTCTTTAATGAACGTGGCATACTCTTAAACTCTCAAATTTCAAATCTCAAATTTGAAATTACTTTCTCCTGCGGTCCTTCACGATCATGTTCGTCGTGCGCTTGTTGCGGCGCGTCTTGTAGCCGCGTGTCGGCTGTCCCCACGGGGTTACCGGGTGACGTCCGCCGGAGGTCTTACCTTCACCACCGCCGTGCGGGTGATCGACCGGGTTCATCGCGACGCCGCGGACCTTCGGACGCTTGCCCTTCCATCGGTTGCGGCCTGCTTTACCGAGCGAAACGTTCTCGTGTTCGGTGTTGCCGACCTGGCCGACGGTAGCCATGCAGACGACCGGGACCCTGCGGACCTCGCCCGACGGCATACGAAGCTGTGCGTAATCGCCTTCCTTTGCAACGATCTGTGCGAAGCCGCCTGCCGAGCGGACCATCTGGCCGCCCTTGCCGGGGCGAAGTTCGATGTTGTGAACTTCGGTACCGAGCGGAATGTTCTTGATCGGCAGTGCGTTGCCCGGCAGGATGTCTGCCTCGGCTCCGCTCAGGATCTGCGTGCCGACCTTCAGGCCGACCGGTGCGATGATGTAACGCTTTTCGCCGTCGAGATACGTGATCAGGGCGATGTGTGCCGAGCGGTTCGGATCGTATTCGATCTGCGAGACCTTGCCCGGAATGCCGGTCTTGTCACGCTTGAAATCGATCACGCGGTAGAAACGCTTGTGGCCTCCGCCGCGGCGGCGGATCGTGATCCGGCCGTCGCTGTTGCGGCCCGAAATTCTCTTTTTCGGCTCGAGCAACGATTTTTCGGGTGTTGCTCCCGGCGTCAGTTCGTCACGGGTCAGATATGTCTGATACCGCCGTGCCGGTGATGTCGGTTTTAATCTCTTGATTCCCATAAATTTAGTTAATCGTGAATCGTCAATAGTGAATAGCGTCTCTATTCACGATTCACCATTTACGATTCACTAGATCGCTTCTGCGTAATCGACCATCGGCTCGCCCTTTCTGAGCGTTACGTAGGCCTTTTTCCAATTCGGGCGGCGTCCTTCGAGGCGTCCGCGGCGTTTGATCTTTCCTTCGTAGTTAACGGTGCGTACCGATGCGACCTTGACGTTAAAGATCTCCTCAACGGCCTTCTTGATGTCCAGCTTGCCGGCCTTGCGGTCAACGCGGAACGTCAGTACCTGGCCCTGGTTGCGGTCGCTTTCTTCAGCGGTCGAATCCTCTTTCAGGATGACGCTCTTTTCCGTAACAACGGGCGACTTCAAAATTTCCCAAACGTTCATGTTACTCATTGTCGGCCGCCTCCTCAGTGGTCTCTACTGCCGGAGCCTCTTCGGCTTTCGCCTTCTTAGCTGCCTTTGCCGGCTTTTCGTCTGCCGGTTCGTCGGCTGCCTTTTTTGCACGCGGCTTGGCTTCCTTCTTCGCCTTCGGTGCCTCTTCGGCGACCTCAGGTGCTTCGGCTTCCTTTCCGCCTTCGCGTGCCGGGTCGAGCAGTGCGCTAAGCTCTTCGATAGCTGCCTTCGAGATGATCAGCTTTTCGTGATAGAGCAGGTCGTAAATGTTCAGCCCGAAGCTGTTCGTGACCTTGGTCTTCGGCACGTTACGCGACGAAAGCACTAAGTTCTCGTTATCGAGCGAATCTACGATCAGGGCCTTTGCCTGCTTCTTGTTCTCGACCAGGCCGAGCGTCGCAAGCGTGTTGACGAAATCTTTCGTCTTTGCCGAATCGAAGCCTATCTCGTCGACGACGATCAGGTTGCCCTCGCGAAGCCTTTCAGAAAGTGCCGAGCGGAGTGCTCCGCGGCGCATCTTCTTCGGCATCGTGTATGACCAGTCGCGGGGCTGCGGTCCGTGAACGTTACCGCCGCCTTTCCAGAGGGGCGAGCGGAGCGACGCGATACGCGCACGGCCCGTTCCCTTCTGCTTCCAGAGCTTGCGGCCCGATCCCGAGACGTTGCCGCGGGTCTTCGTTGCCGAGGTTCCCTGACGGCCGTTGGCCTGGAAATTCATCAGTGCCGAGTGGATCAAAGACTCATTCAATTCGGCACCAAAAACGGCATCCGAAAGGCTGATCTCGCCGACTTCCTTATTCTTCAAATTGCGAACCTTTACGGTAGGCATAATCCATCTCCTGTAAGAGTGACGCCTTTAGGCGTTCAAGCGGAACGGCTGAAGCCGTTACTCTTACTTAGCTTTTCTTAACTACAACCAAACTTCCGTTCGCTCCCGGTACCGCACCGCGGACCATCAGCAAATTGTTCTCGGCATCGACCTTCGCTACCGTCAGGCCCTTCACCGTTACGCGTTCGTCACCCATGTGGCCCGACGAGCGGGTTCCCTTGATGACTCGCGACGGGTAGGCCGACTGGCCGATCGAACCCGGACGGCGGACGTTCATCGAACCGTGCGACTCCGGACCGCGTGCGAAGTTGTGACGCTTGATCGTACCGGCGAAACCGCGTCCCTTTGAGCGGCCGATAACTTCGATCTTGTCGCCGTCGGCAAAAATGTCTGCCTTCACCTGGTCGCCGACCGCTGCTTCGGGCTCGCCGCTCAGGCGGATCTCCTTAAGCACGCGGGTCGGGGGCAGGCCGCCGCCGGTCTTTTCAAAGTGCCCGCGGAGCGGCTTTGTGACGTTCTTCAGCCGGATCGGCTGGTCTTCTACGAGTCCAAGCTGGACAGCGTTGTAACCGTCGCGGCCCGCTGCACTCTTGGTCTGGACGACAACGCAAGGGCCTGCCTTGATGACGGTGACCGGTGTTACCGTTCCGTCCTCGGCAAAGATCTGCGTCATTCCGACCTTTCTTCCAATGATTCCGCTTATCATAATTTTATTGAGTGACTTCACAAGTCACTAGCGTCTTTCAGACTTACCAGACCGTCTCGACTTCCTAGACTGTCCAGACTTCCAAGACTGTCCCGACTGATTCGACTATCCTTTCGCAAAAGCCTTGATCTCGACGTCCACACCGGCCGGCAGATCCAATTTCATCAATGCGTCGACCGTTTCTGCTGTCGGATCGAGGATGTCCATCAAACGCTTGTGGGTCCTGATCTCGAACTGCTCACGCGACTTCTTGTCGACGTGCGGCGAACGGAGGACCGTCCACTTGTTCTTGATGGTCGGTAGGGGGATCGGCCCTGCGATCCTTGCTCCCGTACGCTTTGCCGTGTCGACGATCTCCTGCGTCGACTGGTCAAGAACGCGGTGGTCGTATGCCTTAAGCTTGATGCGAATTTTTTCGTTTAACATACAATTCTGTGAGCCGTTAGCGGTGAGCAGTAAGCAGTCGTTCCTGCTTACCGCTCACGGCTTACTGCTTTCTTATTCAACGATCTCCGAGACGGTACCGGCCCCGACGGTGCGGCCGCCTTCGCGGATTGCGAAGCGGAGTCCCTTTTCCATCGCGATCGGGGCGATCAGGGTGATCTCCATCTGGATGTTGTCGCCCGGCATCACCATCTCGACGCCTTCCGGCAGGTTCGCGACACCGGTCACGTCCGTTGTACGGAAGTAGAACTGTGGGCGGTAGCCCGTGAAGAACGGCGTGTGGCGGCCGCCTTCTTCTTTCGTCAGGACGTATGCTTCGGCCTTGAACTTCGTGTGCGGCGTGATCGAGCCCGGCTTGGCGATGACCTGTCCGCGTTCGATCTCTTTACGCTCAACACCGCGGAGCAGCAATCCGACGTTGTCGCCTGCCTGGCCCTGGTCGAGCAGCTTCTTGAACATCTCGACGCCCGTGACGACCGAGTTGCGGGTCTCGCGGATACCGACGATCTCGACCGGCTCGTTGACGTTGATGATGCCGCGTTCGATACGGCCGGTTGCGACCGTGCCGCGTCCCTGGATGGTGAAGATGTCTTCGACCGGCATCAGGAACGGCTTATCGGTCTCGCGTGCCGGCGTCGGGATGAAATCGTCAACCGCCTGCATCAGCTCGTCGATCTTGGCTTCCCATGCCGGGTCGCCTTCAAGAGCCTTGAGTGCCGAACCCTGTACGACCGGGATGTCGTCGCCCGGGAACTCGTATGAGCTCAGGAGCTCGCGGATCTCCATCTCGACCAGTTCGAGCAGTTCCGGGTCGTCCACCATGTCCACCTTGTTCATGAACACGACCATCGTCGGGATGCCCACCTGGCGGCCGAGCAGGATGTGCTCGCGCGTCTGCGGCATCGGGCCGTCCGTCGCCGCGACCACAAGGATCGCTCCGTCCATCTGTGCCGCTCCCGTGATCATGTTCTTCACATAGTCGGCGTGGCCCGGACAGTCAACGTGAGCATAGTGGCGGTTCGCCGTCTCGTATTCGACGTGCGCCGTCGCGATCGTGATACCACGGGCCTTCTCTTCCGGCGCGTTGTCGATCGAATCGAACGCCCGCACCTGCATCTTGGGGTTGTGCTTCGACATCACCTTCGTGATCGCCGCCGTCAATGTCGTCTTGCCGTGGTCAACGTGCCCAATTGTGCCGATGTTCACGTGCGGCTTGGAACGGTCGAATTTTTCCTTGCTCATCTTCTTG
>JAUCQE010000682.1 GCA_030372865.1 Pyrinomonadaceae bacterium | reverse complement strand
TTCGGAACTCGTCGGCAGCGTCAGATGTGTATAAGAGACAGCCGCCGAGCTTCGCGTCTTTTTCCTTCTCAACGATAGCGACCTTCAAACCAAGCTGAGCGCCTCTAACCGCCGCAACGTAGCCGCCCGGTCCGGCTCCGATAATCGTGACATCAAATTGTTCTGCCAATGCTTTTATGCCCCTTTCTTAAAGATAAAGTGTAAACCGTTATTATAGCCGTACGGCTCGCACAATTAAAATTGCGACAGACGAGTGCGGGAGCCGGTTTGTCCGAATCAAATGTCCCCTCGATTCCGCGTCCGGATCGCTTTTAGTTTTCGATGAGTGTGAATGTACTATCTAATTAGCAGCCGCAGACAATTGGCAAAGTAGGTTGCGCTTAAGGAAGAACGTAATGGAACACTCTAGTGAATTTCTCGCCGTCGTTGACGATGCGAAGAGCCGTATCAAGGAAATTTCCGTCGCCGAAACGGTCGAGCGAATGAAGAATGGAACTGCACTCATTGATGTTCGGGAGGACAACGAATGGGAGAAAGGGCGTGCGGCCGGTGCGGTTCATCTCGGCCGAGGGGTGATTGAACGGGACATAGTCGGAACATATCCGGACAAGGAAGCAGAACTCATTCTATATTGCGGCGGCGGGTTCCGCTCCGCATTGGCGGCCGACATGCTGCAGAAAATGGGATACATAAACGTTTTTTCGATGGCCGGAGGCTGGAAAGCGTGGAAAGACGCCGGGGAGCCAGTCGAGCAATAATGTGGCCTTTAGCTGCCGAAGGTAGAGATTTTTATGCAGGAACGGGATCAGGAAAACGTTGAGATTGCACGCGAGCGTGTTAAGGAGATTCAGGCCGAGTTTGCAGGCCGCGGCGACTCGCTCGGGTGGTTTGAGGCTTTCTACAAGGAAGCGGCCGGCGACATCGAAAAGATACCGTGGGCGGATCTACAGCCCAACCGCTTCTTCAAAACGTGGGCCGAACGTGTTGGCTTGGACGGCAAGGGCCGGAAAGCTCTCGTCGTGGGCTGCGGCCTCGGTGATGACGCCCGGTATCTGGACGAACTTGGATTTGATGTCTGTGCGTTCGATATTTCGGCAACGGCCATCGAATGGGCGAAACGACTCTCCGAAGGGCGAAACATCCAATACGAAACGATGGACCTTTTCGAGCCGGTCCGCAGTTGGCTGGGAGCGTTCGATTTTGTTCTTGAGATCTACACGATACAGCCACTGCCTTTGGAGATTCGACCTAAGGTTATCGACGCGGTCGCGAACTTCGTTAAAGACGGCGGTGAACTTGTCGTTGTTACTCGGGGTCGCGAAGACGACGAGGAGGCCGCGCAGGTGCCTTGGCCATTATCCCGGCGAGACCTTTCCCGTTTTGAAGCGAATGGGCTGAAGCAAACGCACTTCGAAGTAATGCCGGGCGACGAAGATCCACCGATACCGCGTTTCTTGGTTGTTTACGGGTGATGACCGGTGCGTGGGCACGTCAATTGCGAACATTCGAAGTTGGTGACGTCGTTGGCCGGAAAACGCGCGAGGAAAGTCGCGTTCGTTAATCGCTTGACGTGGAAATATTCGGCCGGGGTCACGTCGGAGGGAATAATATGAGGCTAATAGTTGTTCTTACAGTAATGGTTTTGTCCTTGGGCGGATGCCAGAGATCGGTTACCACAATGGACACACCTCCACCGAGTACGTCGACGACGGCAATTACAGATATCGAACCGGCGGCTGCCGCACCAAAGACCCAGGAGGCATACGCTCAGTTCGTCGATGTTCGAACGGCCGCGGAATACAAGGCCGGGCACGCCGATCGGGCTATCAATATACCGCTCGACACATTAGAGAAGAATCTTGATCTTATCGAAAAAAATGAACCGGTTTACATAATCTGCGAAACCGGTCGGCGGTCAAAGGAGGCTTCAGAGATCCTTGCAAAGAACGGCTACACGATGATCTACAACGTTACCGGCGGAACTGCCGAGTGGCGCTCACAAGGACTTCCGATGGCAAAGCCCGCCGAGGCAAAATGAAGACTGCCAACGCAGGGTCGGCTGGTGGAATCGAAGTATCTTATGAACGAGGGAAGTATTGCAGCCAAGCCGGCGAAGGATAAGGCGGGCGTTAAGAAGCGCGTTTTGGAATGGGCCGGTTACTTCTTGGTAATGGGCCTATTCCTTTTCTTTTTTGCACCAGAATCATGGTGGCAGTTCGGCGTCTCGCCCGCTACGGAACGAGAAATGGGCGAAGGCTTTGTACTAAAGACTTTCGACGGCGCAAAGGAATGGAATTTTGATGAGAAGCGGGGCAAAGTACTCGTCGTGAATTACTGGGCGACCTGGTGTCCGCCTTGCAGAATCGAGACACCGGGCCTTGTGAGTTTTGCAGAAGAGCATCGCGAAAAGGGGGTGGAGGTTGTCGGCGTAACGCTCGATGAAGATCTTTCGCTTGTCGGGCCGTTCGTTGAAAACTACAAGATCAGCTATCCCATATTGCTTCCCGGAAACGATCCAAACCTCCCACCGGGCAATATGGCGCTTCCAACCACCTTCCTTTATGACAAGCAAGGAAGACTTGCGAAAAAATACACCGGTTTGGTGTTGGAATCGACGCTCCGGGCGGACACGGCGAAACTGCTCGCCGAATGATCGTTGAGCATTCCGGATATAAGCGGCCGACATTCATTTGTCGCCGCATTTTTTTTAAGTAAGATAGTGTTTTCGGGTATTTCATTTATTTTCACACGACTATGGAAGCAGCAGAAAAATCTATAAAAACACGAATTGAGACCGATTCGATGGGCGAAATTGAAGTGCCCGCGGACGTCTATTGGGGAGCACAAACGCAGCGGTCTTTGAAACATTTCAATATCGGCTTCGATATTATGCCGCGCGAAGTCATTCGGGCACTCGGAATACTGAAGAAAGCCGCGGCGATCGTAAATTGCGATCTCGGCAAGTTGCCCGAAGATAAACGTGACCTGATAGTAAAGGCCGCCGACGAGGTGATTGAAGGAAAGCTCGATGCTCACTTTCCGCTACGGGTGTGGCAGACGGGTTCGGGAACCCAGACGAACATGAACGCCAACGAGGTCATCTCGAATCGCGCGATAGAGATCGCGGGCGGCGAGATGGGTTCGAAAAAGCCGATCCATCCGAACGATGACGTCAACAAGTCTCAGTCATCGAACGATACCTTCCCGACGGCAATGTACATCGCGGCAGCGGAAAGGCTGACCGCTCTGATACCGGAAGTTCAGAAGGTCAGCGATGCGATCAAGGCGAAAGCGGCGGAGTTCGAAGGGGTTGTGAAGATCGGCCGTACGCATTTGCAGGACGCGACGCCCGTAACCGTTACGCAGGAATTTAATGGTTGGGCAAACCTGGTCGATCGTGACATCGAACGCTTGCGGCTTGTATTGCCGGGGCTTTTGGATCTAGCCATTGGCGGCACCGCGGTTGGTACGGGTCTTAATGCTCACCCTGAGTTTGCGGATCGTGCCGCTGCGAAGATCGCCGAACTGACCGGACTGCAATTCAAATCGCATCCCGACAAGTTTGCGGCTCTTTCCGCGCATGACGAAGTGGTTTTTGCTTCCGGCGCGTTAAAGACCCTGGCGAGTTCGTTGATGAAGATCGCCAACGATATCCGGTGGCTTGCTTCCGGTCCGCGTTGCGGGATCGGCGAGTTGACGTTACCGGAGAATGAACCGGGCTCGTCCATCATGCCGGGCAAGGTCAATCCGACTCAATCGGAAGCAATGACTATGGTCGCGGTTCAGGTAATGGGGAACGATGCGGCGATCGGATTTGCAGGGTCGCAGGGCAACTTTGAGTTGAACGTGTTCAAACCGGTGATGATCCACAATTTCCTGCACTCGGTTCGTTTGGTCCACGACGCATGCCACGGCTTCGTCGACTACTGCATTGCCGGCATCGAACTCAATCGCGAACAGATAGACCGTTATCTGAACGATTCACTGATGCTGGTTACCGCCCTGAATCAGCATATCGGTTATGACAACGCAGCGAAGATCGCCAAGAATGCCCATAGAAAGGGGCTGTCGCTCAAAGAATCCGCCCTCGAACTGGGGCTTCTCACAAGTGAGCAGTTCGACGAGTGGGTCGTACCGGCGAACATGACCCATCCCTAGTTTGGCTTGGTAACGTTGGATACGTTGCAAATAGAAAAGCCGCGGTATTAAGCCGCGGCTTTATTTTTCTCGGAGACGTGCAGAGATTGTCTGAACCCATTATGGGATGCGGACGGGTTCGTTCTCGTACA
>JAUCQE010000681.1 GCA_030372865.1 Pyrinomonadaceae bacterium | reverse complement strand
TTCGGAACTCGTCGGCAGCGTCAGATGTGTATAAGAGACAGGTCCGGAGACGTGGCGGCCAGAGCGATCAGTGATCTTGGCGTTCAAAACGACCAGTGAGGACTCGACGCTGACGACGCGTTCGTCCTCGTCCTGAGCCGAAACACTAATGAATGCCAAAAGGAGAAGTATTAGAAAGAAGAAACGGAAATGAAGTTTGCAGGAAAGTTTCATTGAGAAGATCAATTACGCAGCCGGAGAAACTTGGCGACCCGAATTACGGCGTTCGAGGTTTGGATGGCAACAACGGAGATGCTGAACCGTGTGCTCCGCTTAAGCTCGTCGACCAGCTTTTCGGTCGATGCCCGTATGAACCTCACCGCCCCGCCTTGTGTCTTGACGTCGGCCTGGTCCTCGGCGGGCTTCTCGTTCAATTCTTCGTCATCGTCGTCATCACCGCCAAGATCCCTTCGGATCTTGCTAACGAGTTTCTCAAGTTCCGCGATCTTTTTGATCTGGGCTTTGCTCAGGGTCGAGGTCTGTTCATAGGAGGTCTCGATCTCTTCGGCAATTACCCGGGCGCTCTCAGCCCGCTCCAGCATTTCTTCGTACTCTTTCTTTTCCTGCTCGGTACGCCGCTTGGCAACGGCTTCTTTGAACGAGTCCGGCAGATCTGGGTCGTTTCGGACACCTCTTCGCGTGCCTTCCATCGGCTGATTCGAGGCATCAACCTGAGCGAAGGCCGGGGACGCCGCCGCGGCGATTGTTAATAAAAACAGGATCTTTAGGATACTCAGTTTCATTGTTCGGTTTGCGGCTGCGCATCGGGTGACACGCCCGTTACCAATTCAACGAGTTTTGCCAAAAATTCATCTTCCGCCAGGCCGGAACTCGGTACCGTCACCCATTCCGTGATAAGACCGGTGCCGGAACGGCCTTCGACCTTTGCATTAACGATGACATTATTGCGAATGCCGTCGATCGACTGAACTTCAATGACCAAACTGTACTGGCCTCTCGACCACGCAGTGTCGGCATATTGGATAACGCCATAGCGTTTAAGCTCGGCAGATGCGATCACGGGGCATTTTCCGAAGACAAACGGCTGCGTAATGATAATCCCATCAGAAGGCCGTGAAGACTGTTCGTCAACTACCATCTTTTTTTCCCGTAGTGCCTCCCGGATGGTTGCGATGAGCTGGTCGCGCCGGGAATTCATCTGATAGGGATTCGGGAGACGTTCGCGAACCTGGGTCTTACCCTTTCCCCAATCGAACGAGCGAGTGGCGTCGCTCCCGCGGGCCGTCGTTTTGTTCGTTTCTTCCTTGATCTTCTGGGTCTGGGTGTCGATGCCCTTCTGCGCAGCTGCAGCGGCTGACAAAAGGACTAGGGAAATGAGTAGGCCCGCGAGTTTGTTCATACTAAGAGCATTGTAGACGGCGAAGATAGGTTAATCAATAGCCGTCTTTGTGTCTTAGGTTAGGATGAGGCCGGCTTGCCTGGGGTTGTAGCGCACGCTACTTTTGGCGGTCTTTCTGCCCGAGTTCCCATAGGATCAAGTGCTTTAAGAATGCGTGGTGTGCGGCGAAACGGGAGATGCAATAGCCGGGGATGCCATCCAAGAAACCCGCCTTCAGTACATAGGAACGTAGGAACGCGGCCGGCCCGGCGGTCATTATGCTGAAAGTCGTTGCTCTGCGTCCTGCGTCGAACATCTGTTTCGCGGACAGCGGTGCATAACGCTCGCCGATCATGCGGTGATGATGTTCGGCACTGTCGACGCTGAAGTGTTCGATGTCGCCGGAAAGTTCGCTAATTTTCGCTGTCGGCTCCATTTCGACTGATTCGTGAACTAGCACGGGCTTCCATTTGCCTTTACGCCGGTCAAACAGCCTGAGTTGCCTGTCGGGATACCAGCCGCTGTGGCGGATCGGCCGTCCCATATAGAGTGAAAGTCTCGGTATGCGGTAACCATCGGCGGTATCCGGACGACGACCAAGGCTATTGATCTCGTCGCGAAGCTCCTTTGAGATCCGCTCGTCGGCGTCAAGACTGAGAATCCAGTCATTTGCCGCTGAATCGACAGCAAGCTGCTTCTGTGCGGCAAAACCCGGCCATGGGTTCACGATCACCCGTGCACCGAGCGAAGCCGCGATGTCGCGGGTGCGGTCTGTGCTTTCCGAGTCGACAACAACCACTTCGTCAGCCCAATCCACCGACTTAATACAGTCAGCGATCTTGGCTTCTTCGTTAAATGTAATGATTGTCGCCGTTATCTTCATCGGCAAGATTGTCGCAGAATTGGCGAGGAACTAAAAACGAAGCCGCCCCACCGTGCTTTCGCGAACGATGGGGCGGTCCCGTTTGCGGAAGGAATTAACTAGCTCATTTAGAGGGCGAGACCACCTCGATGTTATTCACGTCGAGCGTCGTTGACGTTGCCCGCTGAAGTTCGGCGAGCGCCTTGTTATAGTCCGTCTCCGCCCTTATCTCTGCATTTCGTGCATTTGTCAATGCATTTTCGCGTTGGAAGAGAAGGAACGTGGTCGACCGTCCGGCCTCGAAAAGACGCCGCTCGCCTTCCAGTTGGATCTCGGCATTCTCGCGGGCACGGCGGGTCGTGAGTACTCGCTGACGTGCCGTTTCAACGCCCTGGACCGCATTACGGACCTCGACGATCACCGCTTGTTCCTGCGCACGAAGCCGCGTTTCGATCTGGTTTCGCTGGATCTCGGCTCCTGCAAGGTTTGCCCTTGCAGTGCGGTTCCCGATCGGAAAAGAGAACGTTATGCCGACCGAATAATTCGGTGCGTCGCTTCGGAAAGTGTTTGCGAGCGATTGGCCGAATCCACCGTAAAAATAACCGGGCTGCGGCGGAATAACGATGGTCGGATTAGGTATCGGCTGAAGCCCTATTGTCGGCAGTGTGCGGACTTGGTTGATTCCATTAAGAAGTGCCAAATCACCGGCTGAGGTGTACAAGTTTGTGGTTATTTCCTGGCTCGAACCGCTTCGGGAAAGGCCGTTGAATGAGAACGACGTATTGAGATCGAGTTGGGGCTTCGTTTGGTTTTTGAAGTACCGAATGTCGATCGAATTGACCTCGGCCTCAGCCTTCAGACGGCTGAGTTCATAGCGGTTATCCAAAGCGTCCTTCATCGCGTCGTCGAGGTTAACCGGGTCGAGGCTGAACGCCGGGCGATCGGTCGGTACATAACTCTGTGACCATTCGGCAGACGTAACATCTTTCAGCAAAAGCTGTTTCAGATTGTTCTCTACGATCGAAACCTGCTGCGTGGCAACAAGAAGATCCCCCTCGCGGTTCGCGAGTTCGGTCTCCACCTCGGCCTTCGCGAGCGGGGCGGCGGCACCGGCCGCGATGCGTGCCTCGACCTGACGGAGATTTTCACGGGTCAATTCAAGGTTCGCTTGCCGGTTCTGCTGGTCGCGAAGGGCAAAGACGAGGTCCCAATAAGTCCGCTGGACCTGCTGAATAGTTTCGATGGTGGTCCGTCGGAAATCGGCGTCGGTCTGTTCCAGCCTTTTCCGTGCGATCTTAAGATTGCGGCGAATGTTGTCAATGCCGCGGTCTCGGAAAAGCGGTTGGTTGAAGCGTATGCCGTAACTTGACGCATACAAAGCGCTCGTCCCGCCGGTGCCGATCGAACCCGAACTCACCTGGGCCGCAGTAAATGCGTTCTCCGTGCGGGTATTATTGAAAAAAACGTTGTAATCGCCCCCGGTACGAAGTTCCTGTCGAAAATTCGAATTGACCGAAAAGTCGTTCGTTCCGGGATTCCCTGTGTTCGAGTTCCGGGTGTACGTCGGCGTCAGCGTGAACGTCGGGTCATAGAATCCCCGAAGCGACCTGATCTGCGTTTCCTGCAATCGGACGTCGTCGCGGGTTATCTCGATATTATTGTTGTTCGCCAAGGCTTTCCTAATCGCGTCGTCGAGCGATAGGGTAAGTGTCTGCGACTGCTGAACACCGACACGGACGAGATTCAACGAGAGATCACGCGTCGGAACCGCAGGCCGCTTTGTTTCGTTCTCAGCCGCCGGTTGGATCTTGGGTGCCGGAGCAGGGACAATGTTCTTCGCGACAGCCTCATCCTGTGCAAATGCAGGGAGGGGCAAAACTGACAGGGCCGTTAGTAATATTCCTTTCGTGAGGCTTTTGCTAAAGGTCATAATGTTGGATCACTCCGAGCGAATAAAGTGCGAAACTGCGTCACAAAAACTCAAACGCCTACTACGTCGCTCTATCTCCGATAGTTTCAATTATTTGGCTCTCAGGCATTTCTGCCCGGGCACTGCTCTTCGAACGTTATCTGTTGAGGTTTCAGGGCTTTTACCTGTCTCTTATACACATCTCCGAGCC
>JAUCQE010000680.1 GCA_030372865.1 Pyrinomonadaceae bacterium | reverse complement strand
GAGACAGCTTCCATCGATAGATGGTTCGGCAGCTTGCGTTCGATCCGCGGAGTCGCGACCAGCTTTGCCGGGTTCGTCTCGAGCTTTCCCTCGCGGATCAGGAACTGGAAGAACGTCCTGAGGCTCGCGAGCTTGCGGGCAACGGATGCTTTCTTCTTCCCCGCCGCGTGAAGTTCCGCCATCCATTCGCGGATCGTCAGGCGGTCGATCTGCTCGACGGGAATATCCTGCCGCTTTTCGATCTTCAAAAGATGATCGCGAAACTGCTCGAGGTCAGAGGCATAGTTCCGCAAAGTATGCGGGCTCATGTTCCGCTCATACTGCAGGTGCTGCAAAAATTGTTCGAGAGCTTCGTTGAACACAGTAAGAGTGACGCGATCTATCTCACATAATAACCATTCCGCGTGCGGATCGTGAGGTCAGGACGGTTTTTGACGGAGACTGAGAGCGTGCGAAAATCACCGCGTTTGCCATCGCCCTCTTCGGGGTAATAGCTAAGGATGTATTGCTGGGAAAGCTCGACGGATATTTGGTCGAAGGCGTCGTCAAGTTCGTCCTCGTCGATCGGTAGATATACCGATCCACCCGTCTGCCGGGTGAATTCAGACATTCGGCGTTCGGCGGCAAGCTGGCGGATGTTCGCATTGCCGGAACGGTTCCCGGTGCGGATAAAGTTTTCAAACCCGGTCGTCCGGACGACGTAGATCTGCACGTTCCTGATCTGAACTGCCCGCAGCGATTGTTCGAACGTAACGTCCGATTTCGTATCGTCGCCGTCCGAAACGATGATGATGACGCGGCGGCCGTCGATATCGCCGAGATATTCGGCGGCAAGGACGATGCCCTCTAGCAAAGCGGTCGCACCTTCCGGCTTTGGAAACGCCTCGATCGCTCCGGTTATCGCCGAAATATCTTTTGTAAACGGAGCCTCGAGCCGCGTGACGGTCGAGACGCTGAATAGCGCGGCCAAATCCTTCTCCGGGCGAAGTACGCGGCGGAAGAAACGGACGGCCGCCTTTTTCTCAAACTCTCTGGCAGCCATCACGCTCGATGAGTTATCGAAAAGCATCGCCAGCCGAACGGGCGATTCGGAACGTGCAAGCTCGCCGATCTCGACCGCCTTTCCGTCTACCTTGAGTTCAAAATCAGAGATCTTAAGATTAGTCACCGCACGGCCGTTCGCATCCGTCACCGATACCGGGATCGGGACCAGCACGGAGTTGATGGTCTGTACGTCCTCTTCCTCGCCGGCCGGCGTGGGCGTCGGTGTCGGCCTTGCCATCCTCGGGCGGTCCTGCTGCGGTACATAGACCGGACGTCGAACTGCCGGAGTAGGCGACGGCGTTTCGGTCGGCTTAACGCGGCCGGACTGGGCAGATACCGCGGGTGCGAGGAGGAAAATTAGGAGCAGGGCGAACTTCATTCAATCCTTTGACGACGAACATCAGGAATTATATGCCTAGACGGCTATCAATTTCACTCCCGCGAATACGAGCACGACGGCAAGGACGCGGCGGAGCGTCAGCGAATCGAACCGTTTTGCCCCGAGAGTCGAGCCGATGATGCCGCCTGCGATCGCCGCGGCGATCCAAAACCAAACGTAGCTCTGCAGGCTCTCAAGCTGCCGGTAACCGCCGGCGAGTCCCGCAGCGGAATTTACAAAGATGAACAACGCAGAGACGCCGGCCGCAGTCTTCGCTCCCGACCAGTGCATCAATAAAAGTATCGGCGTCAGGAAAATGCCGCCGCCAACGCCGACCAGGCCCGAAAGCAGCCCGACTACGGCCCCGATCAAAACGCACCAAACGACGGGCGGTTCGCTGACCGTGTCGTCGCTTTTGAGGTCAAAGGCAAGCCGCGCCGCCGCGAGGATCAGGACGACGCCGAGCACGATCTTGTAAGCGTTGCCGGGCAATTGGATCGTCCCGCCGAGATATGCCATCGGCATCGAGGCAGCGGCAAACGGCAGGAATATCCGCCATGAAAAATGTCCCGCCCGGTAATACTGAAAGGTAGCAATACCCGCAACGAACAGATTAAGCGTCAAAGCCGTCGGCCGCGTCACCTCAGGAGCGACCGCCAGCAACGCCATCACCGCCAAATACCCCGACGCCCCGCCATGCCCGACGGAGGAATAGAGAATAGCGACGAGAAAGACCGCCGCGACTATCAACAACGTACCGTCCATCAGATCGCCTATGCCGTTGACTCCCCGGAATTGCCGTTGGCTTCAGCCAACGGTCCCAGGCTACAAAAAAGTATTCGGGCTTTAGCCCGCCTCTCCGCGAACGAC
>JAUCQE010000679.1 GCA_030372865.1 Pyrinomonadaceae bacterium | reverse complement strand
CGTTCGGAACTCGTCGGCAGCGTCAGATGTGTATAAGAGACAGGTTATAATCCCCCGTTAGTCGGATGTGTCGATTTTGCGGGTTGGGCAGAGAGCAACATCGACCTTTCGTTTGACGAGCAAAACCAGCGTCTAGTCGCCACGGCTCGGGTGCTCAATGTTTCGTTGAACGGGACGGGCGGCGTCGGTGGAAATGTTATTGCCCGCATGGTTCAGAGCTCTATCGACCGCAAACTCAATCCGATCGAGATAATCAAACTAGATAAGATCTCGTTCATGCTGCCCATCCAGAACAGCGGGAACCTGCGGATGCGCGCCGTCGGCGTCCGGCACGAGCTTGTGAACGGCGCGATCAATGTACACATCGCTTACGAATTCCTGCGGACATAACCGCAATAATTCCATCAACGTGCAAGTTTCGGCGAACTTTACTATCCTCTAACAGATGTCTTTGCCGTTAGTTGCAATTATCGGCCGGCCAAATGTCGGCAAATCTACCTCGTTCAACCGCCTGACCGGGACGCGAAAGTCCATCGTCGGCGATGAGCCGGGCATTACGCGCGACCGCATCTACGGCGACGTTGAGTGGAAAAGCAAGACATTTGAACTCGTCGATACCGGCGGCATCGTCCCAGACGACGAGGCGATCATTCCCGCAAACATCTTCAAGCAGGCCGGATTTGCGATCGACAAGGCCCAGGCGATCATTTGGGTCGTCGACGCCCGAGCGGGCGTGACGCCGCTCGACGAAGAGATCTCGGTGTTTCTTAGAAACATCGGCAAGCCCGTTTTTATTGCGGCGAATAAATCCGAATCACGAAAGGTGGAGGAAGAGGCCGCAGAGTTCTACCGTTTTGGTTTCGAGCTTACGCCTCTTTCTGCGGAGCACGGGACGTCTGTCGGAGACCTGCTGGACAATGTGGTCGATGTCCTTGAGTTTGAGGACGAGATCGTTGAAGAAAAACGCGACGAGATACGACTCGCTATCATCGGCCGGCCGAATGTAGGCAAATCGTCGTTACTTAACCAGTTGCTTGGCGAGGAACGTGTTATCGTTTCGCCGATCGCGGGAACGACGCGTGACGCGATCGACACTCATCTGGAAGTCGACGGGCAAAAGTTCGTTCTCATTGATACCGCCGGCATTCGTCGAAAAGGCAAGACCACCGAGATGGCTGAAAAGCTCTCGGTTGTGATGGCACGAAAGGCACTTGAACGCGCCGATGTGGCAATTCTGGTTATCGATGCCGTCGAGGGCGTGGCTAATCTCGATGCGAGCATCGCGGGATACGCGCTTGATTCGGGTTGTTCGATCATCATCGCCGTAAACAAATGGGACGCGGTCGAAGAAAAGGAAACGAACACGGTTTACGAGTTCGAAAGGAAATTGCGGCGTCAGATGAAATTCCTCGACTGGGCGCCGATGGTCACGATATCCGCCCTTACCGGGCAGCGTGTGACAAAGATCCTGCCGCTTGTAGTAAAAGCGAACGAGGCCCGGAATTATCGCGTGCCGACATCGCGGCTCAACAAGTTTTTCGAGGAGCAGATATCGCAGCCCAAGGGCGGCACGGCCCCGGCACCTGTCAAGGGCGGTGTTTCGCGGTTAAAGGTGCAGTACATAACACAGGGCGGGCTGCGTCCGCCACTGTTTGTCCTGTTCACATCGGGTGGCAGCAAGGCAGGGCTTCATTTTTCGTATCTGCGGTACGTTGAGAATCGGCTAAGGGACGAGTTCGAGTTTTTCGCCACGCCGGTCCGCCTAAAGGAGCGGCATAAGACCAAAAAGGGCAAAGCCTGATCGCTTCAGCATTCGATGGAAGTAATAATCGTAGTTATCAGATTATTTCTCTTCGGTGTCTTCGCACTCGCGGGCATCGGAAAACTTCTCGACCGCGAGGGCTCGGAAAAGGCTGTCCGCGAGTTCGGAGTACCAGATGATCTTGCGAAACCGGCGGCAATTGGGCTGCCGATACTAGAGCTTGTCATCGCATTTGCGCTGCTATTCGGCGGTACTTCGTGGCTTGCATCGATAGCGGCGCTATTGCTTTTGCTCGTATTTATCGGCGGGATGCTCTATCAAATGGCGAAGGGCAACGCTCCGGATTGCCATTGCTTCGGGCAGCTGCATAGCGAACCGGTTGGCAAGTCTAGCCTGATCAGGAACATCGGTTTTGCGATCCTGGCACTTTTTGTTGCGGTCCAGGGCCGCGAAAATCAGGGTGCGAGTTTATCGGATGGAGGTGGCGGTTTGGTTCAATCGCTTTTGTTGATCGCGGTTCTGGCGGGCGTGGCGGTCGTTATCTTCTTTTTGAAGTCCCTGATGGACCAGCAGAAGCAGGTCCTTCGACGGCTGGAGATACTTGAGATCGTCGGCGGCGGCGGTGTCGCACAGGAACGGGAAGACGCCGGAAATCCGGAAGATGCAATGCCGATGGGCGCGCCCTTCCCGGATTTTGCACTTCCTGATGTATCGGGCAAGCAGGTAACCTTCGAGCATTTGTTCGCCAATGCGAAGCCGATGCTCTTTTTCTTCCTGGGGCCGAACTGCAATCCCTGTAAAGCCCTCTATCCGGAAATAGAGGAATGGAGTGGCGAACTAGGCGGCAAGGTCCACTTCGTTCTAGTGAGTTCAGGGAAAGCCGAGGACAATCTGAAGAAGTTTGACGGTCCGCTGGGCAGGAACATGCTGCTGCAGACCAACCGTGAACTCGCAGAAAAGGTCCATTCAAAGTGGACGCCGACGGCTATGTTCGTCGATGCCGACGGCAATATCGCAAGCCATCCGGCGGTTGGCGACGCAGCGATCAGGGAACTCGTCGGAAAGATCAAGAACGAGGACGTCACGCGTGAACACGTTCATTTCGCATTGAAGAACGGGCAGCCGATAAAGATCGGCAGCAAAGCTCCCGAGGCGGTTCTTACAGACCTGAACGGAAAGGAATTGAAAACCGCAGAACTTGCGGGTAAGAAAACGCTTGTAGTGTTTTGGAGCCTTTCCTGTCCTCATTGCCGGACGATGATGGCGGAGATCAAGGAGTGGGAGAGCACGCGAGCGTCCGACGACGTTCGAATGATCATCTTTTCGAACGGCGAACCGCATGAACTGCGCGAGGCCGGTCTTGAGACGCCGATCTTTCTCGATCCCGATTTTAAGGTCTCGATCGAGTTTGGAATGTTCGGTACGCCGTCGGCCGTGCTCGTCGATGAGAACGGCGTGATCCGCTCGGAGTCGGCTATTGGTGCTCCTAACATCTGGTCGCTTATCGGAGGCAAGAACTAGCAACTTTCGATGAAAGCTATCGACTGGCAAGTAACACACACGGACGGCAATGCACGGACGGGTACGATCACGACGCGGCGTTCGATAATCGAGACGCCCGTTTTTATGCCTGTCGGGACGCAGGGAAGCGTCAAAGGCGTCCGGTTCGAATGGCTCGAGGATGAACTCGATGCCCGTATAATACTCGGTAACACGTACCATCTATTTCTCAGGCCCGGGATCGACATCATGCGGTCGCAGGGCGGGCTGCATAAGTTCACGACCTGGAACCGGTCGTATCTGACGGATTCCGGCGGATTTCAGGTCTTTTCATTGACCGACCTGCGAAAGCTGACCGAGGACGGCGTCGAGTTTCGCTCTCATATCGACGGCAGCAAGCGGTTTCTTTCGCCTGAGGTTTCGATGGAAATACAGGCGGCGTTGGGTTCGGAGATCGTAATGGTCTTTGACGAGTGCCCGCCGGGTGATGCAGGACATGAACGCACACGGCAGAGCCTTGAGCTTACGGCACGTTGGGCTAAGCGTTCGAAGGTACGTTTCGATCAGCTTCAAGAGGACGGCTCGGACCTCGGCCGGCAGCCGGAATTCGATCACGACCTTATAACTGGGAAGCAGGCGTTGTTCGGCATTATTCAAGGTGCGGGGCATCACGACCTTCGCACCGAGAGCCTCGAAAAGACCGTTGAGATCGGTTTCGACGGCTACGCCATCGGCGGCCTGAGCGTCGGCGAGGAAAAGCCGGTGATGTACGGCGTCTTGGAACATCTCGCACCCAAGATGCCGGCGGATGCACCGCGATATTTGATGGGCGTCGGGACGCCGGAGGACCTCATCGAAGCCGTTTCGCACGGGGTGGACATGTTCGACTGCGTGATGCCGACCCGTAACGGCCGGACGGGAAGCGTCTTCACGTCACGGGGCAAACTGAATATTCGCAACGCTCGGTTTGCAGAGGATGACACGCCGCTCGATGAGGAATGCCCGTGTTCGGTATGCCGCCGCTACTCGCGGGCTTACCTTCGGCACCTTTACCAGGCGGGTGAAATGGCGGCCGCGACGCTTATTTCGCATCACAATCTGGCCTTCTACCTTGACTTGATGCATCGGGTTCGGCAATCTATCAAGGCCGGTGAGTTCAGCCGGTTTCGACGAGAATTTCTTAGTAAATTACAGGACAATGACGGCCTGAGCGTTTGAATTACGCTCTGCCTGTGTATATTATTGTCCTTTTATTTTCCGCAATAAGTTTAGCGATGACAAATTTGTTCCTATTTTTCCAGGATGGCGGCGGCGGTCTTTTGATCAGCCTGCTGCCTTTCGTTCTGATCTTTGCGATCTTTTATTTTCTTGTCATTTTGCCCCAGAAGCGTCAGCGTCAGCAGCTGCAGGAAATGATCGCGGGACTCAAGATCAATGACGATGTGGTAACGAACGGCGGCGTCATCGGTAAGATCAAAGAGGTGCGGGAGAACAGCTTTGTGATCCTAAGTGCCGAAAAAACGCTTATCGAGATCGGCAAAAGTGCCGTCGTCGGTAAGAAAGCGGAATAATTAAATAGTTTTATCGCGGTCGCGGGCTGAGGTTTTGCCCGCGACGACGCGCTTGTTCACGGTACCGCGGGCACCCTAACGGCCTACGGTTCTCCATTCGTATGAAGAAAAGAAATCTGACTATCAGAACAGTGATCATACTGGTTGTGACGCTGTTGGGCATATACCTCGTCTTCGGACCTCGCAGGGCTCCAAACGCCCAGGACTTCACTTGGAACGGCATAAAGGCCAATCTTGAAGAGAACATAAACCTCGGGCTCGACCTGAAGGGCGGTTCGCACCTGGTGATGCGAGTGTTGACGGATGACTATCTCCGAGCACTTACCGAAAACAATGCCCAGGCTGCAATGACAGCCGCCACGGACGCGAAGCTTCCGGTCACCGGAAACAGTTCGGTGGCGGAGAACGGCACCTACTCGGTGACGCTTCAGCTTTCCGACGGTGGGCAGGCTGCCGCTGTTGCAGAAGAGGTAAAGAAAAAGGTCGATTTCTTGAACTGGACAGAAGACGTGAGCGGCAATTCGATCACATGGTCGCTGCCCTCGACGGTTCAGACAGTGTTGAAGAATCAGGCGGTTGAGCAAGCGTTGAAGGTCATCGAAAGCCGCATCAACGCCTTCGGCGTCAAGGAACCAACACTGTCGCGATACGGTTCGGAGGCGTCGGCTCAGATCCTTCTACAGATGCCTGGCGTCGAAGACCCGGAGCGGGTAAAGGAAACGATCCGTGCCGATTCCAACCTTGCGCTAATGAAGGTCGTCAGTGCCCCAAACCCGTCCCCGGCTCAGACCTATCCGACACGTGAGGCGGCACTTCAATCTCTCGGAGGCTCACTTCCGCCAAACAGAAAGATATACGCGTACACAGAACGTGCAGAGGTCGCGAACACTCCTGCGGACCAAAAGCCCCCGCAGCAGTTCGTTGTGGTCGAGTATCCTGCCGTTGTTGATGGCTCGGAACTTCGCGATGCACAGGCGGTTTCGCGTACCGGAAACCAGGGCGATTATCAGATATCGTTTGCATTCAAACCCGGCGGGGCACAGAAATTTGGCGATTGGACGGGTCGCAATATTGGCAATTATATGGCTGTCGTTTTGAACGACGAGGTCAAATCGATTGCGTACATCAAATCGCAGATCTTTGATCAGGGTGAGATCTCCGGGACCTTCACGAAAGAATCGGCTGAGGACATTGCCCTTACGCTACGCTCTGGAGCGCTGCCGGCAAAGATCGTTTATCTCGAAGAGCGAACCGTCGGACCGAGCCTTGGCGCGGACTCGATCCGGGCCGGCGTTACAGCTTCGGCAGCCGGATTGATCTTCATCGTCGCTTTCATGGTCTTCTATTACCGGTTGTCGGGAATAAATGCGGTCATCGCGTTGGTCCTGAACATGCTGCTCACGCTTGCCGCGCTCGTACTCCTTGACTCGACGCTTACGCTGCCCGGTATCGCGGGGCTTATTCTCGGTATCGGTATGGCCGTCGACTCGAACGTGCTTATTTTCGAGCGTATGCGTGAAGAGCTCAGGGCGGGCAAGTCAGTCGCAGATGCCGTAATTATTGGATTTGACAGGGCGTTCATCACGATCATTGACACGCACGTCACGACGATCCTTGCGGCCGTGATCCTGTACCTAAGCCCGTCGGCGCCGATCCGCGGTTTTGCGGTTACGCTCATTCTCGGCCTGCTCGTGAACCTCTTCTCGGCAGTTTTCGTTTCACGCACCATATTCCTTTGGCTGCTGAACCGTAACCCCGATATGAAGACGCTAAGTATTTAGGGCAGAAAACGCGAACCTGTAGGGCACGATAGAATTTTAGAGTCCAAAACGCCGCGAAGGTTGCGGCAAACTGGGAAAGTTAACCAGACATGTTTCAATTTTTTACAAATATCAATGTTGACTGGATGGGATGGCGCAAGCCGCTCGTCTGGGTTTCGATCGCGATCCTTCTTGCAGGGCTCATCTCCGCCGCAGGCCGCCAGCTTACGCCGGGCGGTACGGAAGCCTTTAACCTTGGCATCGACTTTCAGGGCGGAACGGTGATCACTGCGAAGTTTAAGCAGAAGCCGTCGGCGGACGATATACGGTCGGCATTGAATAACGCCGGTATCGGTGAACCGATCATACAAGAATCGACTGACAAGCCCGACGAGGTGCTTATCAAGATCCCGCGGTTCGAAGAAAGCTCTGAGCAGTCGGCGGCAGCCGAGACCAACCAGGTAAATCAGGGACGCGAGATCGTCAAAGGCGCGTTGGACACATTTGGAAAGGAGGCACAGCCTTCACTGAGCCTGGCTGAGGACGCCGAAGCAGCCTATAAGATCGTCGGCACCGATTCGGTGGGCGCGGTTGCCGGAAGCCAGCTTCGTGACTCGGCCGTTATCGCGACACTGCTGGGCATGGTCGGCATCCTGCTTTATATCGCATTTCGGTACGACTGGACGTATGCGGCCGGTGCCGTAGTTGCCGTGCTTCACGACGTTTTGGTGACTCTTGCATTCTTCTCCGTCTTTCAGTGGGAAGTCAGTCTTACGGTGGTCGCCGCGATGCTGACACTTGTCGGCTTCTCCGTCAATGACTCGATCGTTATTTTCGACCGAATCCGCGAGAACATGACGCTGCACCGCAACGAGTCGCTGTACAAGCTGACGAACGATTCGATCAACCAGACGATGTCACGTACGATCGTGACGAACGGGCTGGTGTTCCTGTCGGTACTCGCTCTCGTGTTGTTTGGCGGGGAAGTGCTCCGTGGGTTTTCGCTTGCGCTGTTCGTTGGTTCGATCACCGGTACGTATTCAACGATCGCTATTGCAAGCCCTATCGCCATCTGGTGGCAAAGCAAGATCGGACGAGCAGAAATGAAGGACGTTCAGTCCGCACCCGAATCAAGGGGCGGCGAACGGCTCGCATCGGCGTCTCGGAGGTCCGTCGCGAGACGGCCGGTAACCCGTTAATTTCTAAGCGGTTAAGCCTCCCACCTGGATGGCCGGCAGAAGTCAGAAACTTTTCGCTATATTAATGGAAAAAATATAACGAAAAGTGCCGAAAGGGCGTTATATCTGTCTCTTATACACATCTGACGCTGCCGACGAGTTCCGAA
>JAUCQE010000678.1 GCA_030372865.1 Pyrinomonadaceae bacterium | reverse complement strand
CGGCTATTACGACGCCTATTACGCGAAAGCCCAGAAGGTCCGCGCGATGGTCAAGAACGACTACACCAAGGCGTTTGCTTCGTGTGACGCGATCCTGACGCCGACCTCGCCGACCACCGCGTTCAAGATCGGCGAACGCTCGGACGATCCGCTCGCGATGTACCTCAGCGATATCTACACCGTTTCGGCAAACCTCGCCGGCGTCCCGGCCGTCAGCGTCCCCTGCGGCCTCTCGTCCGAAGGCCTGCCCATCGGAGCCCAGCTCATAGGCGACTTTTGGTCCGAAGCCCAACTCCTCAACATGACCCACGCCTACGAAACAGCATTCCCACTCGACGCCAGGCCCGCGATCCATGCCGAGTGACGAGTGGGGAGAGACAAGTTTTTTCGACTGGAGGGCAAGCATCCCTGCTTGCCCGCGTCGGCTTCGTAATCACCACCGAATTCAAACAGGATGCACAAGATACTCCGGATGAAACGCCAACTTTAAATCGACGAACACTCTTTCTTCCTCCGTCGTCCCTCATCCTTTCTCCTTTCTAGGGCACACTTCCAACCGGTCGTGTTTCTGGCTGGAGATTTCTCCTTTATCCTTTACCCTTTCTCCTCTTTAGGGAGCCTGTGAAACGGGCGGCATTCTTGTAGCCACGGATGGAGGCTTTGCGGAACCCGTGGTAAGCACGCCCGCTCGCACCCAAGCCCGCGAAGCGGGCGGCATAGCCGGACAAGAATTTCCCCTCGTCCGGAAAAGTACAGCTTTTCCGCAAATAAACGAGCAGGGCCCGGAATTATTCTTCTTGCTACATCGTCCTATTTGTGGCACACTCTTGACGGAGCGGTCAGCTATCGATCCGCATGATCTTTGAAAATTCCAACGGAAAAACTCGTACTAAAACGATACAAATCTTCGCGAAAAAAATCGCTAAAATTTGCCCGCACATTTCTTTCGCATTAATCCTCGTAACCGACTGATAACACACAACTTATTTGTCCCACGACGGCTGGGACAAGGCTGGGACAAGCGGGGGACAACGGCGGGACAAAGGGCCAATGAAACGAAAAAGCGGAGCCCGAAAGCCCCGCTTTGGTGTTCCGAAAATGCCGGATGTTACTTCGTGATGCCGACCTGGGAGAGGGCGTATGCGTAAACGAACGCGATCTCCTTCAGGCGGTCATAACGGCCGGATGAACCGCCGTGGCCCGCACCCATGTTGGTCTTCAGCAGCACGACGCTGTCGTTGGTCATATACTCTCGGACCTTCGCGACGTACTTGGCACCTTCCCAATACGGCACCTGGCTGTCGTTGAGCGAGACCTCTACCAGCATGTTCGGGTAGGCCTTTTTCCCGATCTGGTCATACGGCGAATAGGAGTACATGTAATCCCACGCTTTCTTGTCGTCACGCGGGTTGCCCCATTCGATCCATTCTTCGGTCGTCAGCGGCAGCGTGTCGTCGATCATGGTGTTCATCACGTCGACGAACGGCACCTGGACAATGGCGGCCTTGAAAAGCTCCGGAGCCTGGTTCATAACGGCACCCATCAGCAATCCGCCGGCAGAACCACCCTGAATGACAAGGCGGTCGGGCGACGTATATTTGTTGTTGATCAGGTATTTTGCCGAGTCGACAAAATCGTTGAACGTGTTCATTTTCTTGAACATGCGTCCGTCCTGCCGCCACTTCTCGCCCATCTCGGAACCGCCGCGGATGTGCGCGATGGCGTAGATCATCCCGCGGTCCGCGAGGCTGATCCTCAGCGGCGAGAAGTTCGGCGTCATCGAGGCACCGTAAGAACCGTACGCGTAAAGCAGCATCGGAGCCTTGCCGTCGAGCTTGGTGCCCTTCTTCATAAAGACAGAAACCGGGACCTTTACGCCGTCGCGAGCTTCGGCCCAAACTCGGGCGGTCTCATACTGCGATTTGTCATAGCCGCTCGGGATCTCATCCTGCTTGAGAAGCGTGCTCTTCCTGGTCTTCAGGTCAAATTCATAGACCGAGTTCGGCGTGACCATCGAAGAATACGAGTAGCGGATCGCCGGCGTGTCGTACTCGGGATTAAAGCCGAGCGACATCGTGTAAACGCTCTCATCGGTCGGGATGCGGACCGGGGCACGCCGCGTCTTCATGTCCATCACGCGGATGTATTCGAGCCCGTTCTCAAGCTCGGAAACGACCGCGAAGTCCTTGAAAAAGCTGATGTCCTCGACCTTAATCGCCGGATTGTGAGGCACGAAATCGACCCAGTTCTTTTCGCTTGGGTCTGCAAGCGGAGCACGGACCACCTTGAAGTTCTCAGCGTCCTTGTTCGTGCGGATGTAGAAGTTGCCGTTGTCGAAATCGGCCGAATATTCATGGCCTTCCCGACGCGGCGTTACGACCTTGAACGCGCCCGTCGGGTCATCCGCCGGCAGGTATCGAAATTCGGTGCTCGTCTTGGCGTAAGAACCGATCATGTACATCTTCTTGTCGGCCGAACGCCCGATGCCGGTGTTGAAGAGAACGTCCTTTTCCTCGAAGATCAGTTGGTCCGGCCCGGAGCCGCCGACCGTGTGGCGATATACCTTGTCGGTACGTTTCGATACCGGGTCTTCCTGGCCGTAGAAAAGGTACTTGCCGTCCGGCGACCATTCGACGCTGGTGACGCGCTCGATCTTGTCGGGCAGCATCTTGCCGGTCTTGAGGTCCTTTATCTGCAGGGTGTACTGCCTGTAACCGGTCGTGTCGGTCGCAAAAGCAAGCAGGTTGCCGTCATCGCTCGGTTCAAGCTGCGAGATCGAGAAGAACGTGAAACCCTTCGCCATCTCGTTCTGGTCGAGCAGCACCTCGGCGTTCTCACCGTCGCGGGTCTTTGCACGCAGGTATGTCGGATACTGCTTGCCCTCTTCGGTCTTTACGAAGTACCAGTAATCGCCGCGTTTGTAGGGCACGCTCTGGTCCGTCTGCTTTATGCGGCCGAGCATCTCTTTGTACAGGGCATCAGAAAAGCCCTTGTGCCGGCCCATGTGATGCTCGGTATAGGCGTTCTCGTCCTCAAGGTATTTGATGATCTCCGGGTCTTTCTTATCGTTTCGGTCGCGGAGCCAGGCGTAGTTATCCGTGATCTCGTAACCGTGTATTTTCAGGACCTTCGGGACCTTTTTAGCAACTGGTGGTTTCATATCTTTCTGAGCAAGTGCAGCAGTTCCCGCACCCGCAAGAATAGCGATTGTCGCAATAGACAGCAATCTCTTCATTATAGTGCTCCTGTAGAAAAAGGAATGGCTTCGGAAGCTGATACGTTTGATGTTATCCCTTTGTTTCCAGTTGGGCAATTAGTAGCGTATCCGCCCCGGAATAAAAAAACCCCGGATATACCGGGGCCGTTCTTTGAAAATGCAGGTGGGCTATTTCTCAGCAACTGGGATATCCGTGGCGATGCCGAATTGCCTGGCGAAGAAGCCGGAGGACGTTCCGTTGATATACCAGGTGCCGTCAGACGGCCGGTAGACCGCAACATCCGCTCGCCCGTCGCCGTCGTAGTCCGCGGGTACCGGCCTGTCGGTCGCAAGCCCGAAGCTTTGGGTGACCGTACCGAGGCTTGAACGCCTGATAAACCAAGTGCCGCCGCGATAGACTGCGATGTCCATACGGCCGTCGCCGTCATAATCCGCCGGCACGGCCTTGTCGGTCGAAATGCCGAAGTTTATCGCACTGAAACCGCTGCTCGTGCCGAGGATATACCAGTTCCGGTCTGACGCTCGGAAAACAGCTAGATCAGCCCGGCCGTCGGCGTCATAATCACCGGCGACGGGCTTATCACCCGTTACACCGAACCGCGTAACTGACGTTTGGCCGGTCACTGTATTCTGGGTATACCAGGTGCCGTTCGATGGCCGGAAAACAGCTATCTCAGCCCTTCCATCGCCGTCGTAGTCCGCCGATTGCGGAATATCGCCCGCGATTCCGAACGTGATCGCCCGGTAGCCGAAACTCGACTGCAGCAGATGCCATTGGCCCGCTCGGTAGACCGCGATGTCGGTCCTTCCGTCTCCGTCGTAATCGGCGGGCACCGGCTGATCGGTCGCCAGCCCAAATCGCTGCCCGTAGGCACCGGACTGGCTCCCGCTGACATACCAGGTCCCGTCGCCCGGCCGGAACACCGCGATATCCGCACGCGTGTCACCGTCGAAGTCATACGCCGCACGGCCGGCACTCGGCGGCCACGGCGTTGGACCCGGAGTCGGACTCGGTGTTGGAGTTGGAGTCGGTGTTGGGCTCGGCGAGGGCGAGGCCTGCCGCAAACACGTGCCATAACTCGTAACGAAACCGGTTATCGCGGTGACCGACGTCGAGCAAAAGTCCGTCACAAGATAGCTGATCGACGGGTTCATTATCGTGTTCGCACACGTCCCGCTGTTTTCTACATGCTCGGCCGATAGGTTATGCCCGATCTCATGCGCAGCGATCAACGCGGCCGTCCCGACCGTCGATGTCCGGCCGGAGTAACCGTAGGAATACGACGGGTTTCGGCATACCGTACCTATATAGGCGATCCCGGCATTGCTGACTTTTCCGGTGAACAAATGGCTTGCATTACGCGGATATGACGATTGCGGATAAGTCGAATTCCAGCGGTTCATGAACGAATTGAGAAGCGAGGAATCCGTGCCGCTGTACGGGTCGGGCGACGACCAGGCGTTCTGAAACGTGACGTTCAAAGTCAGGCCAAGCTGCCTTTCGTAAATGCCCTCCACCATATTCAACACGGACAGTATTTCGTTGTTTGCCGCCGCGGCGCCGCCCAAAGCGGAAACGTACTGGTAATCAGCCTCGGTCGCCACATCGATGACGCGAAAGCCGTCAACCGCCATGACCGATTCCAACGGCGGGATCAATTCCTGCGAACCCGTAACATCACCCAGGAGCGGCTCGTTCAGATCGACATCTTCGATCAAGTCGGCGGCCCGGTAAATAATGTGCTTCTCGGCCGCTGCATCCGGCAAGTGCCGGCGTGCCGATTCGATGAACCATGTCTCGCCGCCCGTGAATACGTATCCCTCGACACGGCCGCCGTCAATGGTCAAACGGACATCAGAGGCGGGATCGCCCTCGAGCTTTCCCTTGTAGGTAACCGTTCGGCCGCCTGCTGCCCCGCGAAACTCACGAGGAGTAAGACGAATGCGAAAGACCTTTTCGCCGTCGGTGATGGTTATAAGGTCCCGGTTGCGAGCCTTCTCGCTCGTACCGATCGTATCGATACGGGTAAAAGTGAATTTCCTGAATCGTCGGTTAAGGAGATCGTCCTGTGCGAACACGAACGAAGTTGCCAACAATACTGCAAAAAACGCGGCAATGATCCTCATTCTCTTTTATTTGTTTATCTAATTTATTTTGGGATGCAATGCGGGGCTCAACTGCATCAACGTGGGATGTAGATAATACCGCAAACGATGACTGCTTTCAAAGAGGAAAATGTTCGGAGACGCCCGCAAAATCGGTACTTTTAGGTAACTTGTTACTGCCGTGAGAGTTGTGGGAAGGGCCCTCAAACAAAAAGAAAACGGGCCGCATGGGATCTAACCAATGCAGCCCGGCTTATATT
>JAUCQE010000677.1 GCA_030372865.1 Pyrinomonadaceae bacterium | reverse complement strand
GTCGATGAGCACACTTCCGGCAAGCGCGACCATGCTTTCCAGATCTGGACACTTTTGATGCTGGAGCTTTGGTATCAGCGTTTTATCGATTAATATTTCAGTTTCTCGTCAATATGAAAGGTGTGATACTCGCGGGCGGCCTTGGTTCAAGACTGCACCCGCTGACTAAAATTACGAACAAGCATCTGCTGCCGGTCTATAACCAGCCGATGATCTATTATCCGATCCGGACCCTGATAAACGCGGGGATCGACGACATTATGATCGTCACCGGCGGTAACTCGGCGGGCGATTTCCTGAAACTTCTTGGGAACGGAAAGGACTTCGGGCTGAAGCATCTTAACTACACGTATCAGGAAGGCGAGGGCGGTATCGCCGATGCGTTGAGCCTTGTCGAGCATTTTGCCGATGACGAGCCGATCTGTGTGGTGCTCGGTGACAATATCATCGAGAAAAATATCAGGGCGGCCGCTGATGCATATCGCGAACAGGGCATGGGAGCGAAGATACTGCTGAAAAAAGTGCACGACCCTCAGCGTTTCGGCGTTCCGGAACTGGACGGCAACAAGGTACTCAAGATCGAAGAAAAGCCGAGCGACCCGAAATCCGATTTTGCCGTGATCGGGATCTACTTTTACGACAACAGCGTCTTCGAAGTGATCCGCGGCCTTGAGCCTTCGGCACGCGGCGAACTTGAGATAACGGACGTCAACAACCACTATATCGACCGCGGCGAGATGACCTGCAACGAGCTCGACGGTTGGTGGACGGATGCGGGAACGTTCGAAAGCCTGCTCAGGGCATCGAACCTGGTTGCAGAAACCGGAGCTAATAATTTATAGATCGACCGAAATTCTTTATGCGCGAATCAGCGACGACCGCACAACAGTTTACCGAAGCGGAGATCAAGGACGTCGTGGTCTATCCGTTGAAGAAGTATTACGACGACCGCGGCTGGCTTGCGGAGCTTTTCCGACATGATGAACTTGCGGAGGAGTTTTTCCCGGTGATGTCGTACATCTCATTTACGAAACCGGGTATTCAACGCGGGCCGCACGAGCATGTGGATCAGGCCGACCTTTTTTGTTTTATCGGGCCCTCGACGTTCAATATCACGCTGTGGGACAACAGGCCGGATTCCCCGACTTACAATCACCGGATGTCGCTTTTGGTCGGCGAAGATAATCCGCAGGCCGTGGTCGTCCCGAAAGGTGTCGTGCACGGGTACAAGAATATCGGTACAACGGACGGAATGGTGATAAACTGTCCGAACAGACTTTATATGGGCCACGGCAAGAGCGAGCCGATAGACGAGATCAGGCACGAGGATGATCCCGAAACGCCCTACGTTATAGATTAGCTGCGAGCAGCAGCAACGACATTCCTGCAGTCGTCCGTGTTTGCGGGCGATAGTATCTCGGCAGCCGCGACAGCGATGTGCCCACACGGTCGTTTGGCCCTTCGCCGCAACAAAACGCCGCGAACGGCCGTCCCGGTTGCCGACCACGAATCTCCCATTCTTAAATGAAGATCCTTAGAATCATCGCGAGGCTTAATGTTGGCGGGCCTGCACGCCATGTTGTCTGGCTGACGGATGCGTTGAACGACGATGTTTACCGTTCAACCCTTGTCGCCGGAACCGTGCCGCCGGGCGAGGAGGACATGGGCTACCTGGCCGATGAGCTGAACATCAAGCCGGTCTTCATACGGGAAATGAGCCGCGAGCTTTCGCCGAAAGACGCGGTCTCTTTTTTTAAGCTCTTGCGGTTGATCTGGAAAGAGCGGCCGGACGTGATACACACGCATACGGCAAAGGCAGGCACGGTCGGCAGGGTTTCCGCGTTTGTTTATAAGTACCTGACGCCCGGATCGCTGATAGGTAGGCCACGGCCGGTCAAGATCGTCCATACGTTCCACGGCCACGTGTTTCACAGCTATTACGGGCCCGCGAAAACACGGCTATTCATAATGATCGAGCGGGTGCTTGCGCGGCTTGCGACCGACCGGATCATCACCATCACGGGGCAGCAGCTTGAGGAGATAAACGGAACTTTCAGGGTGGGCAAGAGTTCGCAGTTTGAGGTCATCCCGTTAGGAATCGACCTGGAGCCCTACGGGTCTAACAACGAGCGGTCCTCGACACGGGAGTCGATCGGCGTCAGCGACGAAAACATTCTGGTCGGCTTTGTCGGGCGGCTTACGGAAATAAAGAACATTTCGATGTTTCTTCGTTCTGCGAAGAGAGCATCCGAAAATGACGCGAGACTGCGATTCGCTATTGTCGGCGACGGGCATCTGCGCGAACGGCTCGAACGGGAATCCGAATCGCTCGGCCTCGCCGGGATCGTGCAGTTTCTCGGCAACCGGACCGACGTTTCGGCGGTGTACGCCGCGACGGATATTGTCGCGTTGACCTCTTTCAACGAAGGAACGCCCCTTTCGCTGATAGAAGCGATGGCCGCGGGAAAGGCTGTGATCTCGACGAGGGTCGGCGGTGTGGCCGATCTGCTCGGGGATAAAGTCTCGGGCGAGGACGGCTTTGACGTATACGAACGCGGAATAGGCGTCGTGTCGGACGATGCCGAAGGCCTTGCGAGGGGTTTACTTTGTCTCGCAAAAGATGAAAAATTACGGAATGAGCTCGGTTCTCGGGGCCGCGGCTTTGTTCACGCTAAATATTCAAAAGAAAGGTTGATAGCAGACGTAAAAGACCTTTACAAGAGGTTAACGTCATAGCTGTGCGGCAGGCTGCAGAAACTGCGGCTTTCCGCTGAATCGATGAACTCGTTCATTTCAAATCCGTATCTGGTCGGCTTTACCGCGGTGATCGTCTCCGCGGTGCTGACCGTGCTCGTCCGCGGCTTTGCGCGTAAGTACGGGCATGTCGCGAAACCGAAATCGGACCGGTGGCACAAGCGCCCGACGGCGATGCTGGGCGGGGCGGCGATCTTTCTCGCGACGGTGCTTTTATATGCCGCATTCGTGCCGTTCTCGCAGCAAACGCTCGTCATCATAGGGGCGAGCACCTTTCTTTTTCTCGTCGGGCTGATCGACGACATCCTGAACATTAAGCCATATCAAAAACTGATCGGACAGCTTATCGGCGCGTCGATGGTGATCGGCTTCGGCCTTCGAATGCCGCTGACGGGCTATGAGCTTGCCGATATCTGGATCACGGTATTTTGGCTGGTCGGCATCACGAACGCGATCAACCTGCTCGACAACATGGACGGGCTCGCCGCCGGGATCGCGGCCATAGCGGGCATTTCTCTCGCGATCGGATTGGCTGCGAACGGTCAATCGGCCCAGACTGTTTTCGTCGCAATATTCATCGGCGCGCTCATCGGTTTCCTGATCTTTAACTTCAACCCGGCATCGATCTTTATGGGCGATTGCGGGTCCATGTTCGTCGGGTTCATGCTTGCGAGCTCGGTGCTCTTGAGCGAGACGGGCGGGCGATCGCGCGGCATCTTTTCGATACTTGCCGTGCCGGTTCTGATCCTTTTCGTCCCGATCTTCGACACCACATTCGTGACGATACTCAGGAAGATGTGGGGCCGGAAGGCTTCACAGGGCGGGCGCGACCACACGTCTCATCGGCTTGTTGCTCTCGGTCTGTCCGAGCGTTCGGCGGTGCTGATGATCTACGGGTTCGCGGTCGGTGCCGGAGCCCTGTCCCTGCTGGTGAGCCGCCTCGAGACGACGCAGAGCCTTGCGTTGATAGGCTTCTTTACGATCGTCCTGGCGATCGTCGGCGTTTATCTTTCAAAGGTGAAGGTCTACGACGAACGCGAGGAACAGCTTGCGGTCAGCAACAATGCTGTCTTTGCATTTCTGGTAGACGTCTCGTATAAACGCCGCGTCTTCGAGGTATTCCTCGACGCGATGCTGATCACGCTGTCGTATTACACGGCGTATGTCCTGCTCTTTGGCAACTTCGAGACGAGCGGGAACTGGGAGTTGTTTATAAAGACGGCTCCGCTTTTGGTCGTTGTAAAGCTTTTTGCGTTTCTCGCCGCGGGTGTTTACCGCGGGATATGGCGGTACACGAGCGTCGGCGACCTGATCACGTTCACGAAAGGTGTTGTGATCGGGTCTATACCTGACTCTTATACACATCTCCGAGCCCACGAGACAGCG
>JAUCQE010000676.1 GCA_030372865.1 Pyrinomonadaceae bacterium | reverse complement strand
CCTCCCTGCCCTCAGGCGAGACCAGCACGGCCGAGTTATAAAACTTCCCGTCCGCATGGTTCGGCTCAGCGGAATTAAAGAGAACGCTTACATTATTCTTCGCCGCAAAGCCATTAATGAACGCCTGCGTCTCCGCGTCGTCCTCCTACATAAAGTTCATCGGCGATTCGGGGAAGATGACGGTCACCGGAGGTTCGTCGTTCGTTGTTCGTCGTTCGTCGAGCTTCGCAAGTTCCGCCTCAGCCATCCTGACATGCCTCTGCCTCAGTTCCTGCCATTTTTCATACGTCAGCCCGGACATCGGGACATTCGGCTGTAGGGCTACAACGGTCGCGGCAATATCTGTCGGATCCACTGTTGCAGATCGATAGTCGTAAACAAGAGCAAATATGGTAAATCCGATCAGCGGCAGAAAGACCGCCCCGACTACCGGAAGGCGGACATCGACCTTTGGGACCTCCCACGCACTCCGCGCGGCGCGCGGATCGAGGAACACGAAATACCCTAGAAAGCTGTATAGGAAAACAATGAAAAGCGGAGCCGTTTTCGGGTCGTCCATGTACCGCTGGTACCCCGAGATAACAAAGGCGATCAACGATGAGCCGCATAGCACGACGCCCGAGGTCATCAAAACCCCGCCGATCTGGGCGAACATTGATCCGTAACCGCTGAACGCCTGCGAATACCCGACGGCATTCCAGTTATTCCCCGTCAGCCAGTAACGCAGGAATTCGGTAAAGACCCATACGATCGGGGCGACAAGCATCATCGTGCTGCCGAACCGCCGCAGCAGCACCGCCATCAACGCCGCAAAGATCCCCGGGAAAACCGCGACGACGGCGCACACGCAAAGTAAAAGAAAGTACGCAACGGCCGCGGGAAAGCCCGCGTACGTTATTGGTGCGAACGTCAGCCACCAGCACGTCCCGAAAAAGAATACGACCCCGAATATCCAGCCCGCGATGAATGAGCCCGCTACCGACTCTTTCCCCCGATCGACCGCCACCAGCAGCGGAGCCAACGCGACCCACGCGAGAAACCAGAATTCAAAGTCCGGGAAGGCAAGTATCAGCAACGCCGCCGCGGCAACCGCAAGCAGGCTGCTCAGCCGGGATGGGAGCATTTCTTTCACTTTGGCGAACTTCACCCCGAAAGTTTACCAAACTTTCCCGCACTGCGAATCGTTCTTGATTCAGGTTGACCGACCGCCGCCCGCTCTCTACAAATTTTGTCATCGCCGAAATGACAAAATCCGTCAACGCCGCCGCTTTTTGGCCCGTTTTCGTTTCACCCTGACATACCGGCAATTCGAAAAGGCAGAAACTCTCTCAAAATGAATAGAATCTGCCAAAATGCACGGGATCGCGGTATTTCTCAGTATTTCTTGATTTAAAAGAGGTGAGCCCGGCCTTTTCGGCCGGGCTCATAT
>JAUCQE010000675.1 GCA_030372865.1 Pyrinomonadaceae bacterium | reverse complement strand
GTCGGTGTCTGAGCAAAACCGGCAAAAGAGAGAATCGCCAGCGTCAGGGACAGCAAAAAGACTCGTTTCATTGTTTTCACCAAAAAGTTAAAAGTTCGCGGACTCAAGGGCAAGATAGCACAGGAATCCGCGAACTTTAAGTGCGGTCTTCAATAACAGACGGATTCGAAACTAGTCCCGGCTGCTGAAGATGCTTAGGATATACCAGAACAGCAGGGCAACACTTGCAAAAAGCGTCAGCGAAGCCGCAACGTGCTGGTTCGGGTTGAATCGGTGCAAAACGTTCGACGTCTCATACAAGATCGCGGTTCCGGCGAACGCGACCATTACGAACGCGAAAACGCTGCCGAGCGAAAACCCGAATAACAACCTCGAAGCGATGAAACCCAGAGCTACGAACCCGCCGATAGCGAGAATCGGGCCAAGAAAGCTAAAGTCGCTTTTAGTAATAAATACCGTGGCAGTGATCCCGAGGAAGAGGCCGAGCGTTACGATCCCAGCTTTCATGAGTACCGACGCATCACCCGCGTAGTACATCGATATGAAGATCAGCGGTACGAATATCACCGCCTCAGCCACGATAAATACGCCAAGGCCGAGGAGTTGAGTAACTTTGGAGGTCTCAGAGGTCGCCCATCTGTTCGCGAGGAACGAAACCGCCATGAAAAGGCCCAGGACCACCAGCCAGCCGATCCCGCCGCTGCCAAAAATCACATTCGCGATCATATCGGCAGCCCCGGTCGTGAAGAGAACTACTTCGACCCCGATAAATGCGAGAATCGCCGCCGCGAGCAGGAGATATGTTTTGCGGATAAACTGGGCACGCATTGCCGGTGCCGAGTCTGCCACGCTGGTTCCAAAGGATGTTGCAAATTCGTTCATAGTTTTCAGTTAATTAGATTGTGAACCGATGAAATAGTTTGCCAACTTTGACTTTAATTCTAGCGGAGTCATTAAAAAATTGGAATCTATTGATGCTGTTCCGTCAGCGGTTCATCATCGCGACGGCCGCATGGCCGGAGGATGAAATGAGGCCTTTGACGCCGGTTCTCCGCCGGTCATCTGCATTGCGACGATCATTTCACGGCCTTCCTGTTCAAGATGCGAGAACCGCAATCCGACATAAACAGCTGCTATAAGGCATACGGCTCCGCCGATCGCGATCGTTACCGGTGCACCTAAGTATTCGGCAGTAGTGCCCGCGAATATTGCCCCGAGCGGAGCCATCCCCATAAACATCATTGAATAAACCGACATCACGCGGCCGCGCAGTGAATCGGGCACCATCGACTGAACAAGTGTGTTTGACGAAGACATCTGGGTCATCATCGAGAAGCCGACAGGCACGAGGATGAGGGCGGAAAGCCAGGAACTCGTGGAGAAAGAAAACAGTATCAAGCTGATTCCGAGACCGGCACATGCAAAGATCACCCATTTGCCGAGTCCGAAAACTGCTCTTCGAGATGCCAGCAACAAGGCGGCCAGGAGTGATCCGGCTCCGCTTGCTCCCATGAGGAATCCAAGCGTACTGGCATCGCCGCCCAAGTGCTTCTCAGCGATCATCGGCATAAGCACCGAGAAGGGCATTCCCATTAGGCTTACGAGGCCGAGAAGCAGAAGCAGTGCCCTTACCGGTTTCGTTGTCGCAACGTACTTGAAGCCCTCGGCAATGTGGCCAACGACCGAGCCGGTATGTTCGTGAATTACCGGTTTGATATTCATCAACATTAGACCGGTTATGACAGCGACATAGCTGATGGCGTTCCCCGCGAAACACCATCCTTCACCGACCACTGCTACCAGGATCCCGGCGATTGCCGGCCCGATGATCCTTGCACCGTTGAACATCGAAGAATTGAGGGCGATCGCGTTCATCAGATCTTCGCGGCCGACCATGTCGACCGCGAACGCCTGACGCGTCGGGATGTCGAAAGCGTTCGTAATTCCCAAACCGATCGCGATCACGAATATCTGCCAGATCTGGATGCTTTCCGTAAGCGTCAGAACCGCAAGTGCGGCCGCAAACGTCATTGATGAAAATTGTGAAACGATCAGGATCTTACGGCGGTCAAACCGGTCGGCGATCGCACCGCCGAGCGGTGATAAGAGGAAAACGGGAAACTGGGACGCGAAACCGATCACGCCGAGAAGCATCACCGAGCCTGTCAATCGATAGACCAGCCAACTCTGGGCGACGCTTTGCATCCACGTGCCCGTGAGCGAAATAAACTGTCCCGCGAAGAAGTATCGGAAATTGCGGTGCCGCAAAGCGCGGAACATGTGATCTAGTCTCGACCGGCTCGGCGGGTCTGGTTGTGGGGTAACTAAAATCATTCTCGATCGCTGAGTAAAAGGATAAACGCCGGCCTGTCTTCCGAACAAACTCAACTTATTTGTAGCGTTTTTTTGCGGATTCCGTCGGGAAAGAATGATGGCTGACCGAACCCATTCGTGAAAAAGTTCACACAGTTGTGGAACCAATCGCGCTTATGTAAAGAACTGTCAAGGAACTCCTGTTCCGAATTATGAGAACAAAGAACTTATCCGAGTCAAGCGGGCGGCAAACACTGGAATGACGTTTGCGCAATGCGTTTATAGAGAGCCGTATTTCGGCGCCAGACTTACCCTTCAGGATAGGCCTTACAGTAGCCCGATCGGTTCCTGTGTTAGAGAGAAAGAGGTAGCAGACAACAACACAATTTACATCGACTCATTGCATCTCAGTGGGCCTGATAGAAGGAGGAGGTCATGAGAAGTAGATCTTTTTTGATAACAAGTTTAATTTTAGTTGCCGGTTTGCTGATACTGAACTTAGGCAATACAACATTGGCACAAACGCGTGGATCAAAGTCACTCAGCAAAGAGCAGACGGTAGCCCCTGGCGTCGCGAAGGCCATAATCACTCCGTGGTTAACAGTTGTTAATAACAACTATCAGATTCCCAACGGGACAAGAAATTTCAGCAGTTATGGTCAGCCCTCAGTCAATACTCAGGGTACCGTAGTTTTCCGCGGTCGGAGCACCGGTGGAACGCACGAGACCGGAATGTACATGAGACGACTGCAGTCTCAACAGCTCTTCGCAATGGCGGACCTAAAGATGCAGGTTCCCGAACCCAATAACCTAGGCACAAAATTCCGTGAATTCTCATCCTTCCCTCGCATCGCGATGAATGAGGACTTCGCCGCTTTTTTAGGAATGCATTCGCCGGTTTATACCTACATGCTTCCCGACGGCACCGAGACACGGGCGGGCACGACTGGCATCTACGTCGATTTCAATCGTGATCCACTGTTCACCGGAGCCTCAAAACTAGGTGCGGTCCCCGGCTTGGAGCATTACTCTGTGGCAAACTTCAAATCACAGATGTTCGACGTTTTCCCGGGCGGAGCCGCAGTAAGTGATAATGGCACAATCGTTTTCAAAGGTAATTGGACCGAAGGCGGTGTCGACAGTAAAACGGGCATCTTCTCACGTCAGTTAAAGAGCGGGCCGAATGGCGGTTTCAACGGCCATATGATGCTCGCTACTTCTGGTGCGGAGATCCCTGATCTTCCGCCGATGCTGAGCGACCAGTTGATCGCTGTCACATTTGACTCAACGTCACCTCCCTCTGTGGCGGGCGACTCGGTAGTTTTTCTCGGACTCGACAACGAAGAAGATCCGCATTTTGGCGGTATCTATCAGGTGCCGATCACCGGTGGTGATCTGCACCGTATCATCGAGATCGGTAAGCCCTTGCCGGGCATGGAAATGATGCCCGTGATCCGCCTCGGAGAGGGCTTGTCGTGGGACGGCCGCTATCTCGGCTTCTGGGCTGCCTGGGGAAATGATTTCAAAACGGTCAGGACGAATTGTCCGGTTGACGGAAATGCCGACCTCATCAACTTCTGTAATGGGGTCGATCCGAACAGTATTCTCGACGAGGAGACTGGCGAATGGTATCAACTACATCAAGTTCCGGTCGAGCAGGGAATTGTCGTCTACGATCTAAGATCAGGAAAGATATCGATAGTTGCTCGAAACGAGAAGTTCGCGGATTTCCTGTTTTGGACATACTCAGGGCATGTACCAGGTTCCGGAGATGATGTAGATGCGGAACTGCCAAGATGGCGGTCCGCAGCGTTCATGACCGTATACGACGGAATGGTAGCCTTTAAGGCCCGCAGTGCTCAGATGAATGACAAATTTGAGTATATCGATATCACTGACGGACTATATCTCGTCGATGCTCTGGTAAGTACGCGATTACTTACTCTTGCAACTACCGGCATGGACGGTTCGATCCTAGATCCGAGCTTGCCGCCGGGAACGATGCCGATCATCGGCCTAGGGCTGGAGCGAGACGGGTTGCGAGGGGAATACCTGGCGATCACAGCAAGCATGGCAAATGACGAAGCCGGTTGGGGTGGAGTCTACCTGACCACTGTTGCTCGAACTACCAAGCCGGGACCACCTCCGGACGGTAAATAGCCGGATCCGATCTCATTTGCTTAGGCCTTTGCTAACTGGAGCCTAATATATGACTCCATTTAGCGAGAAAGCCCCGCCGTTAGAGCGGGGCCTTTTCATTTTGGGGATGCGAGTCTGATAGTTGAGACTCGGCCCGGGCGGCAAATATCTTCTCTTCCACTTCAATGACCTCCTCAGGTTGCGGGGTCAGGTTTTCCTGGACCAATACTGAGTCCGGTTCGAGACTGAGCTCGATTAGTACAGGAAAATGATCTGAGCCAAAATATTCCAGTCGCTCAAAGGCGACCAGCCGGAAGTGGTTCGAGTGAAAATAGTGATCGAGCGGAAATCGAAGGAATGGGATCCGGGCGTGGAACGTATGATAAAACCCTCGGCCCACACGCGGGTCGAGCAGGCCGCTTACGTTTTGAAACAAATAGTTGGTGCGCGACCACGCGACATCATTCAGATCGCCAAACACGATGAACGGATTATCGTCTTCGCGATTCTCTTTGCCGACAACCAGGATCTCCGCATCTCTCGGCCCCGAACTCGGCTCTTCGTTCGGGACCGGCGGTCGCGGATGGAGGCAGCGGAATTCAACCTCATCGCCCGACTCGAGCCGAAGTTTGCCGTGTATCGACGGGACGTCGTTATGGACCAGAAACTTAACAACGGCATCTACCAACTCGAGTTTGGAGTAAAGCAGCATGCCGTAGGTGTTGTCTTTCGGGTGCTGGACGGGGTGCGGAAAGTCGCACATCAGCTCATCCATCTGCTCTCGCCACCACTGGTCTGTTTCGACCAGCAAAAGAACGTCCGGTGCCGCTTTGCGGATTATCCGTTTTATCCGCGCTGCATCCCGATTCGTCATTAGGACGTTCGCGAATAGAATCCTTATTGTTCTGCTCGGGTCGATCGAAACCGAATCTTCAACCTGTTTGCCAGCGAGCCGCGTGTAGGGAAACATCATGTACGCTTGATGACCGATCGCAAGAAGAAGGGCGGCGGAGAACAGAGCTTCCCCAAAAGACTCGGCCGCCGCGGACAAAAAGAAAAGCACGAGTGAAACGACCCCAAGAAAAAGTACCTGGAGCCGCGGGAAGTCGAAAATTCGCACCCACCAAACCTCAGAGCGGAAAAGCGGCAAGGCAGTCGCCGCGATGGAAACAGTTCCGAGAAGGTAAGCAATGATCGTAATCGTACCGTTACGCATACCGCTGCAATAATTTTCGACGATCTCGAACCAAGCGGCCGTCGTTTCGAATACCAAAGCGCGAACGACAATAAAAAAGGACGGCACTTTGTCCGTCCCTTTTGACTGCACGATATGATCGTACTTACTCTGCCTTTCCGGCCGCTTTGAGCGGTTCGGCGCTTTCTTCCGGCCGCGGGGTCGCAAGGCCGAGCTCGGGTGAACGCCAGAGGTTAGAGACGAGTAGCTCACGAATGAAGGTCATTTCCTTCGGAAGCCGGTCATAGAGCTTGAAGAAAAGATCGTCGTGCATTGCGATCTCTTTGAGCCAGATATCGCGATCGAGATTCATCACTTTCTCGAATTGCTCTTTTGTGAAATCGAGCCCACGCCAGTCCATGTCCTCGTAACGCGGCATCCAGCCGAGAGGAGTCTCGATGCCCTTTGACTTGCCGCGGGCACGTTCGACCACCCATTTTAGGACACGCATGTTCTCGCCGTAGCCGGGCCACGCAAACTTGCCGTTCTCATCCTTTCGGAACCAGTTGACGGAAAAGATGCGCGGCGGTTCCGGAATGTTGCGGCCGAAGTCGAGCCAGTGTGAGAAGTAGTCGCCCATGTGGTAACCGGCAAAGGGAAGCATCGCAAACGGATCGCGACGAACTTCACCGATATTGCCAAAGGCGGCAGCGGTCATCTCAGAACCCATGGTCGCGGCCATGTAAACACCGAACGCCCAGTTAAATGATTGCTGGATGAGCGGAACGACCGAGTTGCGGCGGCCGCCGAAAATGAAGGCGGAAACCGGAACGCCCTTCGGGCTGTCGAATTCAGGGTCAACTACCGGGCACTGCGTGATCGGTGCCGTAAAGCGTGCGTTCGGATGCGCGGCAGGCTTTTCGCTGGACGGCGTCCAGTCGTTGCCTTGCCAATCGATCGCGTGTGCCGGAGCATCACCGTCCATTCCTTCCCACCAAACGTCGCCGTCGTCAGTAAGGGCAACGTTCGTGAAGATCGTATTCTCACGGATCGAATCCATCGCATTCGGATTCGTTTTGTAGTTCGTTCCCGGGGCAACGCCGAAGAAACCTGCTTCCGGGTTGATCGCGTGAAGCTTTCCGTTCTCATCCGGCTTGATCCACGCGATATCGTCACCGACGGTCGTGACTTCCCATCCTTCTTCCTGGAACGGCTTGGGCGGGATTAGCATCGCGAAATTGGTTTTCCCGCATGCTGAAGGGAAGGCAGCGCAGACGTAATCTTTGTGGCCGTCCGGTGACTTTACGCCGACGATCAGCATGTGCTCTGCAAGCCAGCCCTGTTCGCGGCCAAGCGTTGAGGCGATGCGGAGCGCAAGGCACTTCTTGCCTAACAAAGCGTTGCCGCCATAACCAGAACCGTAAGAAACGATCGAGCGTTCTTCAGGAAAGTGGACTATGTACTTGTCTTTCGGATCAGGCGAACACGGCCACGGAACGTCCTGCTGCCCTTCGGCAAGCGGCATGCCTACTGAATGGAGGCAGTGTACGAACTCACCGTTGCCGAGCGCGTCGAGTGCACGCTGTCCCATGCGGGTCATGATCTTCATGTTGACGACGACATAGGGTGAGTCGGTCAACTGAACACCGAACTGCGAGATCGGCGAACCGATCGGGCCCATGCAGAACGGGATGACGTACATGGTCCGGCCACGCATCGAGCCGCGAAACTTCGGCGTCAAGATCGCCTTCATCTCGCGCGGAGCCATCCAATTATTGGTCGGTCCCGCATCGCCCTTCGACAGCGAGCAGATGTATGTCCGGTCCTCGACGCGAGCGACGTCCGACGGATGCGACCGCGCAAGGAAGCTGTTGGGACGCTTTTCTGGGTTCAGCCGGATGAATGTGCCGGCATCGACCATTTCCTGACACAGCCGGTCGTATTCCTCTTGCGAGCCATCGCAAAGATAGACCGCGTCCGGTTCGCAGAGTTCGGCCATATCCGTAACCCAGCGCTTCAATTCTTCGTTCTTGATATTATCGGGAATCGTATATTTCGCCATAGAATTTAGAAGTTGGCTTTAATGATCAGATCTGTAAAACTAAACTTTAATAAAGTTACAATAGTCGTCCGTTTATGGAAGTATTCCGAAATCTTATCATAGGATCTACGCAATGTTAACGGCCCCGGACATTCCGCTGCCTTATCGGAATTACAAATGTCGCTAATACAACTTGGCTGCTCACGTCGGTTGCAATCTGCGACCGGAATATTGCCGAATTGTATGGAAAGCAATCGCCGCGATTATGATCGCACCGCCGACGATCGCCCACTGCGAAGGGCGTTCTCCGACGAAAAGAAAAACCCAAACCGGATTCAATAACGGTTCGATAAATCCGATCAGGCTCGCATCGAGCGGACGCGTGCCACCAGTGACGCCGCGAACGAAAAACACATACGAAATCCCGATTTGAACGACCCCCAGGAAACTCACCGCAAACCAATCAAGGAATGTCATCGTCGGTATTGCCGCAACACCCGACGGCGCGTTAACAAAGGCGAGGATAAGGTTTCCGTAAATTACCGCGATGGTGGGATTGAAACCTTCTGCCTTTGGATGACGGAGAAGCATGATGTACAGCCCGAGAAAGACGCCCGAGAACAAGGCCGCGATGTTGCCCTGGTAATCGCTGATCTCGAGCTTTCCGACGAAGAAAAGGCTCATTCCTGCCAAGACGATGACGACCGTGACAAGGTCACGTAAGTGAAACTTCTCCCCGATAACGAACGGCGCGAGGATCAGGATATAGATCGGCGCGGTGTATTGCAGAAAGATCGCGTTAGCCGCGGTGGTCTTCTTGGTCGCCCACACGAAAAGAAAAAGTAGCAGCGCGTAGATGATCGATGTGAATACGCCAAAGCCGTTGATCTTGAGCCCCTCTTTTCGGGTCAGGATCATTACGGTAATGGCAGCGAATAACGACCGGAAAAACGTAACCTGGTACGCGTCCAGCGTAGTCAGCTTTATGAAAAGCCCGCCCGTGCTCCAAAGAAAAACTGCGATCAGAACGAGGTAGAGCGGGTTAATTGCGGAGTTTTCGGGTTTCTGCATTATCCTATGTGCTGAATTGCCGGCAGCACATCGAATTGTTACCCAAAGTGGTTTCCGAATCAAACCATCGAAGTTCGGCTTTTTCGGCGAATTCTAAGTCACCTTTTTCCTGCACAGGTGAACTGTGCCGAAGAGACGAATCAATGCCTGAAATAACCTTTCCCATAACCTTCGCGGCAGGCAGCGTGCCGCCCTTCCTGACGGAAGTCGTCGCGGTGATCGTAGCCGGAGCCGTTATCGCTTATCTCAGCTTTCGATTGAAGCTCGTGCCGATCGTGGGCTTTTTGATCGCGGGCGTTTTGATCGGCCCGAATGCGATCGGACTTGTGCGAGATCAGGCTCTTGTCGACGCGATGGCGGAGATCGGCGTTATCCTTCTGCTCTTTACCATCGGGATCGAGTTCAGCCTCGAGAAGTTAGCCAGTATCAAGAAACTCATCTTCGGCGGCGGAATAATGCAGGTCGGCCTTTCGATCGTAGTCACGGCCGGCGTATTGGCATTTTTCGGGGTTGACTTCAAAGCCGGCATCTTTACGGGCATGCTGGTCGCCCTTAGTTCTACGGCGATCGTCTTGAAGCTGCTTGCTGACCGAAACGAAACCAACGAAGAGCACGGGCAGATCGGGTTAGGGCTGTTGATATTCCAGGATCTGGCGATCGTCGTAATGGTATTGATAGTGCCGGTGCTTGCTGGCTCGAACGGCGACGGTTCAGGGAATATCGTGATCGCACTAGCCACTGCTGGAGCCTTGATCGCGATCGTTCTGATCGTCGCTCGGCGGATAATGCCAAAAATTCTTGAGATGGTCGCAAAGACGTGTTCGCCCGAACTGTTTTTGCTCACGGTGATCGCGATATGTTTTGGTACGGCATATCTCACCAGTCTTGCCGGGGTCAGCCTATCGCTTGGAGCCTTTCTCGCGGGCCTGATGGTAAGTGAGAGCCGCTTTTCGCAGCACGCACTATCCGAGACCCTGCCTCTTCAAATTCTCTTCAGCGCCACGTTTTTCGTCTCGGTCGGGATGCTGCTCGACCTCGGATTCCTTGTTCAAAACCTGCCGATCGTCATTGCCGCTATCGCCGCTGTACTACTTATCAAGATCGTCACGACCTGGGTTAGCGTACGTGCACTGGCATATTCGACCCCGCTAGCCGCCGCATCGGCACTGATGCTTGCGCAAATCGGCGAATTTTCGTTCGTGCTTGAGCGGGCAGGAAGAGAAGCCGGCCTTTTCCCGGCCGGGAGCGAAACTGCGGGCTCGCAGACGTTCATTGCCGCGACGGTCGTTCTAATGGTCCTGACGCCCGGCCTAATGAGCATTGGGCGCAAGCTTTCAGGTAAGATCGTGCAAAGGCGTGTGACGGCGCTCGCTGAATCTGCGCCGGACGAAGCCACTTTGGAGCACGCGGTTGCACTCGAAGACCATGTGATCGTGGCCGGTTTCGGACAGGCGGCAAGGGGTCTTGTTCGGGTACTTTCCGGGTCAGGAATTCCGTTCCTCATTACCACGCTCAGCCCGGACGGCGCGAACGAAGCTGAATTGGACGGATTGCCGGTCGTTCGGGGCGATGCGTCAAAGCCCTTTCTGCTTAGGCATGTCGGCATCGAGAAGGCAAAAGTGATCGTGATCGCCGATGACAATCCAACGACCGCGCATCGGATCATATCTGTAGCTCGCCAGATAAACCCGACCGTTCAGATCGTAGTTAGAACGCGTTATTCGAGCGAATCTGATCACCTGCTTGAAGCGGGCGCCGACACGGTCATTACCGAGGAATTTGAATCCGTCGTCCAACTCTTCGGCGAGGTGCTTCGCGAATATCGCGTAGACGCGAGGCAGATCGAGCGGTATGAAGAACTTGCCCGCGAGCACGGTTATGCAGCATTGTCGGCGACCGATATCGAAACGGAACCGGAAAAGTTCCGCTGTGATCTAAGCGACGAATGCCTCGATTCGCGTACTGTGCGCATTCGAAACGGATCCAAAGCGGCCGGACTAAAAATCGGGGAACTCGAGAATGCCTCTCAGGGACGGTTGGTGGTCAAAAGGGTCAGCCGCGACGGAATCGAGACTGACGAGCCGGATTCGGCACTGAAACTGATGGAAGGCGATGAACTCGAGATCGCCGGATCGACGGCCGATTTTATCACGAATGCAGGAATTTTCAGGGCCCCGACCGCTTCTTCGATCGCCTTGGCCGATTTTGACGGGCCGAACGCCTCGGGGATCGAAACCGTGGAACTGAAGGGCGGCAGGGCACCGATCGATATTGAGACGCGAATAAACTACGTACCGAAGGTAAGTGATTCCGTTTGCTCGCATCTTGACGATATCAGGCCTGTATTTCCAAGTGCGGCCGGCTGCGAAGAATGCCTGAAAACGGGCGACGAGTGGGTGCACTTGCGTATTTGCCTCACATGCGGGCACGTCGGGTGCTGCGATTCGTCAAAAAACAAGCATGCGACGTCGCATTTTCATCAAACTTCTCATCCGGTGATGCGGTCAATGGAACCGCAGGATGATTGGTCATGGTGTTTCGTCGACACAACGTATATTTAGAACTTTTGACGGCTGATGAAGTTTTTCATAAATATGTGGGCAACCAGGCAATTCTACGCTGCTTCTTAAATTCACGGCAGGGAGAGCTCACCACTGAATCTTTGCAGCAGTTTTGCAGGCCATTCGGATCGGCACAAGCGGTCAGCTTACGTCGCACGGGTCTGTTGGTTTTTGACCTCACCGGAGAGTGAAAAAGAAGAGCAGTACGATATGAAAGAGAGAGTTTTGAACGGATTCGCGGCGATGGCGGTAGTGGCGGTTTTCTTGGTAAGCGGAGCGGTGGCGCAGGAGTCGGACTCGACCGACTTTTCCTCGGTAAAGATCATAAATTTCGGCAAAATGGACGACCGGTTATACAGAGGCGGCCAGCCGCAAGCGGGTGATTACGAGGCATTAAAGAAACTCGGCGTAACAACCGTCGTCGATCTGAGGAACGATCCGACGGATTACGAAAAGCCTGCGGTTGAAGCACTTGGAATGAAATACGTCAACATCCCGATGAGTGGTTGGAAGTCGCCGAAAGACGCAGATGTCGAAAAGTTCATGAGCTTGATGAACGATCCTTCAACGGGCGTCGTCTATGTTCACTGCAAGGCGGGCAAGCATCGGACAGGACTCGCAGGGGCGGTCTATCGCTTTAATCGGTATGGCTGGAATTACGATCAGGCTTACAAGGAAATGAAGAAGTACAACTACACTTCATGGCCGGTCCATTTCAACATTAAATCGTACGTAAAGGATTATTATCAGCGAATGGACAAGACCCCAGGAACGACGGTCGTTGCATCTGCGCCGTCAGCCACGGCTAATTGATCTCTAAAGCCAGTTTTAGAAAAGGAAGCGGCCCGCTAAGGCCGCTTTTCTATTGATAAATGTCCGATGCTCCCTTCTTCTGCGACCACTGGATACCTTCGATGTGTTCCGGATCGGTCCTGAGAATAAGTTCGCTCAGCCGGTCAGTGCTTAGATTCAGTCGAAGCGTTACGTAATAAACCAAAGACCCGATCGGATTTTTCTCGTCAGGCGGATCAAATTCCCGAACCTCGGCGTCGATCTTGTATTTTTTGAAAATGCGCTTCAGAAATGCCTGGGCCCTATCCGTATCTCTCGTCTTTACGGTCAGTTCCATCGATCGATAGACCTGTTCGGACTCGTTATACTCAAGTAGCCAAAGAAGGGCGAGGGCAAAAAAGCACAATGCTATCCCGAGTTCCCATCGACCGACGCCGGCCGCAAGGCCAAGTGCCAGACTGATCAGAAGGACCGTGATCTCTTTTGGGTCGCGAATGTTCGTTCTGAAGCGAACGAGCGAGACAGCGGCGAATATCGCGAACGCCCTCGCGGTGTTATCACCGACGATCATCATTAGTGCGGCGGCAACAACAGCAAGCAGTATCTGCGTCTGAGAGACAAAAAGACTACGCTTAAAGATATTAATG
>JAUCQE010000674.1 GCA_030372865.1 Pyrinomonadaceae bacterium | reverse complement strand
CACCGAGATCTACACCGTTCGGAACTCGTCGGCAGCGTCAGATGTGTATAAGAGACAGGTTTCTCAGGGCTTACAGCTCATTTCGCCATCGAGCGCAATGCGACTGCGATCGTCCGCGGCATCCGTGCCGTAGCAGATTACGAGTACGAATTACGCATGGCCCTCATGAACCGCAAGCTCGCCCCTAACATCGAAACAGTGTTCTTGATGGCGGGTGAAGAGTTTTCGTACGTTTCTTCAACCCTGATGAAACAGGTCTTCGAACTCGGCGGCACGATCGATGGGCTTATTCCCGAGACTGTCGAATCCCATATGCGGGCAAAGCTGGCGAGCCGGAAGCGTCAAAATTAGCCCAAGATTACAACTCCCATTGTTTGAGTTAATATAAGGTCATGTCGCACCCTTTCCCCGTTTCAAAGAACGTATCGGCAATGAAAGCGTCATCGACGCTCAAAGCGGCCCAGGCCGCAGCAACTCTTCGCGAGCAGGGTCACGATGTTGTGGACCTGACCGTAGGTGAACCCGACTTCGAAACTCCTGCATTTATTAAGGAATACGCGGTCGAAGGGTTACAGAAGGGGCTTACGAAATACACGCCGAGTTCCGGTTTTAACTCGTTTCGGGAGGCGGTCGCATCATTCTACCAACATCGGTTCGGGGCGGAATTCTCGCCGGTCGAAGTCGCGGCTGCGTGTGGCGGCAAACAGGCTCTTTTTAACGCAGCGTGCACGATACTTGACCCCGGCGACGACCTGTTGATACCAAAACCGTATTGGGTAACGTTCCCCGAGATCGGGACCTTTTGCAGGGCGAACAACGTCTTCATTGAGACCGAACGGTCGGATTTTGTACTGACCGCCGATGAGGTCGCGCGGTCGATCACAGACAAGACCAAGCTTTTGATCCTCAACTCCCCAAATAATCCGACGGGACGGGTTATTCCGCCGGCCGAGATGTTGAAGATCGTCGAGGTATGTGCTGAACGTAATGTTTACGTGCTGACCGACGAGTGCTATCTCTTTTTCACCTACGATCCTGCCGAGCCATTTTCGTTGGCCGTGCTGCCGCCGGAACTGCGTAGTTATGTTTGCGTTGCGGGCTCCTTCTCGAAAACGTACGCGATGACCGGTTGGCGTATCGGATATACGATCGCGAACGAAGAATGGACGAAAGCAATGGTAAAACTGCAAAGCCACTCCGCGACGCATCCGACCTCGTTTGTGCAGTACGCTTGTGCAAAAGCACTCAATGATCCCGAGGCTTCGATCGCTGCGGTGAATTCGATGCTCGACGAATATAAGCGACGGCGGGAATTTCTTATACCTGCATTGAACTCGATCCCCGGGTTCAAATGCGCGATTCCTGAGGGAGCTTTTTACGCGTTCGTGGATGTTCGCGATCTGCTGGGCGAGAAATATAAGACGTCTGCGGACGTAGCGGACGCGATGCTTAGCGAAGCATTCACCGTTGTGACGGACGGTGCCGGATTTGGAGCTGAAGGATTCCTAAGGTTCTCGTATGCGACTTCGCTCGAGAACCTGCATCGTGCGATCGACCGGCTTGGAAGCTTGTTTGCGGACTCCAGTGTCGGAGCGGCCTAACTACCTGTCATCATCAAACCGATCTCTTCGACCGAGGTTGTCTTTGGACCGACCTCGCCGACTATCTTGCCTTCTCGAAACACCAGCAGGCGATCAGCGAGAGCGGTCACTTCTTCTAATTCCGCCGATACCAGAAGTACCGCTGAACCGGCGTCGCGTAGTTCGATCACCTTTCGGTGGATGAACTCGATGGCTCCGATGTCGACCCCGCGGGTCGGCTGCGAAACAAGCAACAATTTCGGATTAAGTTCGAACTCCCGGCCGATGATCAGCTTTTGCTGGTTGCCGCCTGAAAGTGACTTCGCCGTCGTTTCCGGGTTCGGAGGCCTGACGTCAAATCGGTCGATGATCTCCGTGACTCGCTGGTTTATTGCGTTCTCGTTTAGTAGTCCGCCAGACGTAGAAATCGGCGGCCGGTGGTGAACTCCCAGGATGGCGTTTTCCGCCAGGTTTGATCTGAGAAGTAATCCGCGTTTATGTCTGTCCTCAGGAACATGGGCAATCCCGAGTTCTTTTGTGCGACGTGCACCAATGTTCGTGATATCACGTCCCTCAAATCGCACGCTACCGCCGTCGATCGGCACTAGGCCTGCAAGCGCTTCGATCAACTCGGTCTGACCATTGCCTTCGATGCCGGCGACGCCCACGATCTCACTATTACGGACGGTGAAAGACATTCCTCTCACACCATGTCCGTGGCGGCCCCGGACTGACAGGTCGTTCACCTCAAGCACCGGCTCGCCGGGATGAGCATCGGGCTTTTCCACCCGCAGAAGGACCTCTCGCCCAACGATCATTTTCGCGAGTTCCTTTGCATTCGTATCGGCCGTCTTTACATTTCCGACCACTTTACCGGAACGCATCACGGTGACATCGTCGGAGATCGCAAGGACTTCGTCGAGTTTATGGGTAATGATTATTATCGTCTTACCCTGGTCCTTCATCCGACGAAGGATTCCGAAGAACTCATCCACCTCCTGAGGCGACAAAACCGCAGTGGGCTCGTCCAGGATCAAAAGTTCGGCGTTTCGATAAAGGGCTTTGAGCAGTTCGACCCGTTGCTGCTGTCCGACCGAAAGATCTTCGATTAGTGCCGTCGGGTCGATGTTTAGCCGCAGTTCTTCGGAGAGTGCCTTAATGTCGCGGTTCGCCTTATCAAGATCGAGGCTTATCGGCGACCCGGTTTCGGCTCCCAGGATGATATTCTCGGCGACCGTCATATTGTCGACCAGCATAAAGTGCTGGTGCACCATACCGATCCCAAGCGCTATCGCATCTTGCGGAGTTTTGATAGCGACCCGGTTGCCGTTGAAAAATATTTCACCGCTGTCCGCGTTATAGAAGCCGTACGCGATCTTCATGATCGTCGATTTGCCGGCCCCGTTTTCGCCCACGATCGCGTGGATCGTCCCTTTGCGAACCGAGATCGACACATCGTCATTTGCAAGGACGTTCGCACCGCAAACCTTGGTGATGTTCTTTAATTCGAGCATAGTCTAGTTCGCCATTGCGTCCGTTACTTTTATGTCACCGGCAACGATCTTCGTTCGGGCCGCTTCAACCTTTGCGATGACATCGGCGGGGATCAGCGGCTGGTTATAGGAATCCATTGCATAAGCAACCCCGTCCTTATCAAGGCCAAAGACATGAAAACCACCTTGGAATCTGTTCTCAAGCACCTCTTTTACCGCGTCGAAAACTGCGTTATCAACCCGCTTTACCATTGAGGTAAGTACAAATCCGGGTTTGACCGCGTTCTGGTTTGAATCGACACCGATCACGAAACGATTTGCCTCGCCGTTCGGACCCCGCCCGAATTGTTCGACCGCGTCAAATGCCCCGAGTCCCGAATTCCCGGCTGCGGTGAAGATGACATCGGCCCCCTTTTCGATCTGAGAGAGTGCGAGTTCTTTACCCTTTCCCGGGTTGTTCCATGCATGGTCGGTGACGCCAACGTAGTTCGTGACGAGTTTGATCTGGGGATTTACTGCTTTTGCGCCTTCCTCATAACCTTTGTTAAACCGGTGAATGAGCGGTATGTCCATTCCGCCGAGAAAGCCGATCGTCCCCGTCTTCGATTTCGCAGCCGCGATCATTCCGACGAGGTACGAGCCTTCGTGCTCGCGGAAGACCAAAGAAGCGACGTTTTGCTTGGGAGTTTTGCCGTCGGCTTCGAATATCACACCGTCAACTATGGCGAACTTAATGTTTGGATAATCGGTCGCCACCTTCTGCATGATCGGGCCCTGTGCAAAGCCGACTCCGACGACAAGGTCGAAATTACGCTCTGCGAACGCACGCATTGCGGGCTCGATCGATGTGGGATTGCCCGGTTCGATGTCGTAAAGGCAGATGTTGAGCTCTTTTTCAGCCCGCTGGACGCCTTCCCATGCAGCAGCGTTGAACGACCGGTCGTTCTTGCCGCCGATATCAAAGACGATGCCGACCTTGAGGCCGCAATCGGTTCGCTCGGCAGCAGGTTTGGTCCCGCACGAACTCAGCAGCCCGAGAAGACAGACCGCAAACAGAACGAAGAATTTCTTCATATTTCCACGGAAATGAGATGATGATTCCGAGCTAAAGATTACCTTACAATTGGGCAATTGTCACAAAAGAAAGACCCTACAAAGCTCATCATAAGCTTCGGAGGGCCTTGTTCCTACGACCGTAAAGAATGCAGTTATTCGTACCGCAGAGCTTCGATGGGATTGAGCCTGCTCGCGCGTATCGCCGGCATTACACCCGCGACGAAAGCGATACCACAAACGAGCAGCATGATCGAAATTATCGAGAGCGGCTTGAACGCGAACAGATTAAAGCCTTCGAACGAGTCGGCATACGCCGTAACCAGCACTTTGTTCGTGATCAATCCGGCAACGATACCACCGACCACCCCGAGAAGTGCTCCCCAGAAACCGATAAGAACGGACTCAAGCGAAAATATCGCAAAGATCTTGGTTCTGCCCATTCCAAGGGCCTTTTGAAGGCCTATCTCCTTAGTTCTTTCGAGAACGGCGATCACCAAAGTGTTGATGATACCGAACGATGCCGCAAGCAGAGCGACCATCGCAAACAGGTTCATCCCGGTCTTAAAGATGCCGATCGCATCATAAGTCCGCTTATCGTTGTCAGCGATCGTGTCGGCTTCAAATCCCTTTTCAGCGAATGTCTTTTTTACCGCATCGATCCGAGCGGCGTCGTTCGTCTCCATTTCAACGGTGAACCCGACGAACTTGTCCGGTCCGGCGTAGCTCTTCTGCTCGGCGTGAAGCAGTCGGGCCGTCGAACTATCGACGAATGAGCTATAATTCGTCATCAATCCCTTCGTAGCAACGCCGACTATCTCAAGCTCGATCGTCCTCAACGAACCGTCCGGCGTTTTATAGCCCACGGTCGCACGCTTGCCGATTAGTTCGCCGATATTCGCATTAAATGCCCTTGCAAGTCCGATGGGTATAACGATCTGGCGTTCGCCGTGCAGGTGGCGGCCAGCTTCGGTTTTTGCCGTAATTCCTTCGGATAAGGTGCCCAACTCGACCTGGAATTTTTTCTGTCCGTCAAGAGTTATATATTCACCCCGGAAGTTATAGCGGGGTGTCACACTTTTAACACCGTCGAGGCCGCGAATAGCAGATTCGATCTGTGACTCTGTCATCATCATCGTATTAGGGTCGAATTCGAACTCTTCTTCATTCCCCTCTGCTTCCTTATATTCGGCGGGGGTGCCGGCTCTCGCACCTGCGGGGCGTTCGATCTTCCGACGCACAATGACAACACGGTCGCCTTCGAAATTCTTCACCTGGCTTTCGACGTAATCGCGCATCCCGTCGCCGACGCCGTTCGTCATCGTCAGAGTAAACGCACCGACAAAGATCGCGGTCACGGTCAGTAACGTACGCAGTTTATTCCGAAAAAGATTGCGGTTCGCGGTCCTAATTAGTTCCCAGGTTCTCATTGTGCCAACGCCTCCCTTCGATAATTGCCGACGATCTGGCCGTCTTTCATTTCGATGACTCGCTCGCAACGGCGGGCGAGGTCATCGTCATGTGTGACAACGACAAGCGTCAAGCCGTTGTTGCGATTGAGATCGAAAAGGAGTTTTTCGACGGACTCGCCGGTCGCCGAATCAAGGTTGCCGGTCGGCTCGTCGGCAAAGATCACTTGCGGCCCGCCGACAAGTGCCCGGGCAATACATACGCGCTGCTTTTCACCGCCCGAGAGGTCCTTGGCTCGTTTGAGTTTTTTATCATCAAGCCCGACGGCCGCGAGGGCCTGCTCGACGTTTCCGTTGATCTGTCCGTTTGAAAGACCGCGGATTCTCATCGGGAGAACGACGTTCTCAAAAATAGTATCGCGACCATTGAGGAAGAACTGCTGGAACACAAACCCGAATTTCTCGTTTCGTAACGAATTTTTCGCCCGTTCTGACAGTACTGACGTATCCGCCCCGTCGACGAAAACCTTGCCTGAAGTCGGTTGGTCAAGACATGCGAGCAGGTGCATTAGGGTAGATTTGCCGCTGCCGGATTTACCTACAATAGCTACACATTCCCCTTTGGAGATTTGCAGGTCCACATTCTTAAGGGCCTGATAATCGACCCCGTCGCTTGAATAGATCTTTGAAAGTCCTTTTGCCTCTAACATCGAAAAGCCCTCGCTGTTTTACGCGTCCTCCGGAGTCGAGTTACGGATGATCGCACACAAATGTTCATTCAAATTTCCACGCGTGCTTTTCGACTCGATGAGATCAAACACGAAAATGCCCGGTTTGAAACCGGGCAAATCGCTATTCGGACTCTTGATTCATCAGACGCTAGGTAATCGTCGCGCGAATGAGTTCGGGAGCGGCCGGAGCAACGTCTCTGATCTCATAGGCATTCTTAAGTTTAGCAACCGCCGATTCGGCGTCGCCGGCCTTTCGACAATAAACAAATCCGATCAATTCGCCTGCCCCGACCTTGTCGCCGATCTTAACTTCCGAGGCGAATCCGACAGAATAATCGACACCGTCTTCGGCTTTGATTCTGCCGCCTCCAATCTCGCAAACAGCCTTGCCTACCGCAAACGTGTCGATGGCAGAGATGAAACCTGCTCGATCGACTAAGACCGGAACTTTAATGAGCTTCTCGTTAAGCAGCAACTTCGGCTCGTCACAGACCCGAGGATCGCCGCCCTGGAGCTCGATATTCTTTCGGAAAACATCGAGGGCACGTCCGGAGGAAAGAGCATCGTCGATCGCCGATCTTGCCTCGGCATCGTCTTCCGAAACGCCCGCCAGGCGGAGCATTGCGGCGGTCAGTTCGATAGATAGATCGAGAGTGGGCTGAACGGCGGGCTTCACCGTTCCACGCAGGATATTTATGCACTCATAGACCTCGCAGGCGTTGCCAACGTGCTTGCCAAGCGGTTGGCTCATGTCGGAAACGATCGCCATAGTTTTCACGCCAAACGATCCGCCTGTTTCGACCATGGCTTCTGCCAGCCGTCTCGAATCATCAAAAGCCTGCATGAACGCGCCAGAACCGGTTTTTACATCAAGCACTAGCGCATCCAGCCCCTCAGCAAGCTTTTTCGACATGATAGAGGCGACGATAAGCGGAATATACGGAACGGTCGCCGTCGCGTCGCGAAGGGCGTAGAGCTTTTTATCTGCCGGTGCGATCTCCGCGGTCTGGCCCATCATCGCAAAACCGCATTCCTTCATTATCGATTTGAACTGGCCAGTCGAGAGGTGGACATTGTAGCCGGGGATCGATTCTAGTTTGTCCAGCGTGCCGCCGGTGTGCCCTAAACCGCGACCGGAGATCATTGGTACCGCTAATCCACAGGCCGCAGCAAGCGGTGCAATGACAAGAGATGTCTTGTCACCGACGCCGCCAGTCGAATGTTTGTCCGCTACGGGCAGTTCGATGTCCGACATGTCCAGTGTTTCGCCGGACATGAGCATTGCACGCGTAAGTTCAGACTGTTCCGTCTGGCTCAGGCCCCGGATGAAGATCGCCATGACAAGCGCGGAGATCTGATAGTCTGCCCACTCGCCGCTGCAGACGCCGTCGATGAATACACGTATTTCCTCCGCGGAGAGTTCCCCTCCGTCGCGCTTCTTAGCGATTATTTCCTGTGGCCGCATATGAAAAAGCTGCCCTGAGTTTCGCACACGGGCAGCAAAGATGTCGAAGGATGGCGGCGGCCGATCACTCGCTCCAACGGATCAGAACGACGGCCTCCGCCCGGATCGCAACAGACGTCCCAACCGCGTCGACGCCTTCTCCTGTCTTTGCCTTAATGCTGACGCAATTTGTTTCAACTTCAAGCGCGTCGGCGATTCCCTTACGCATTTCGTCGATATAAGGGCGGAGCTTCGGAGTCTCGATATCAACAGTCGAGTCGACGTTTGCTACCTCGTACCCATGCTGTTTCATCAACCCGACTGCATAACGCAGAAATACAGAGCTTTCAACATTTCGCCAACGTTCGTCGCTATTTGGAAAATGCGACCCTATGTCGCCCAATGCCAGTGCACCTAGCAGCGCATCGGTAATCGCGTGCAGAAGAACATCGGCGTCCGAATGTCCTTCCGCTCCAAGTTCAGACTGGATGGATACGCCGCCAATTATGAGCGGGCGACCACTTACGAGTCGATGGACGTCATTCCCGAAGCCGACACGGAACATCTATCGATATACCTCTTTTAGAAAAAGCTCGGCGAGCAAAAGGTCGTCGGGGAAGGTGATCTTTATATTTCGCGAACTTCCAGGCACAGTCGCGATCTCAACGCCTAACTGTTCGACGAGGAAGCATTCGTCCGTCGCGTCGTCAAATGATTGCTCATCAGCAAACGCCTGCCGTAAAATCTCCAACCGAAATGCCTGTGGCGTCAGTGCACGTCTTAGTGAACGACGATCGAGCGTTCCCACAATATGATCACCGTCAACTTGCTTGATCGTATCGGTTACCGGAGCAACCAGACACGCAGCTCCTGTTTCCGCAGCCTTGTTGATCGTCCTTTCGATCTCCTCGACCGTAACGACCGGCCTTGCTCCGTCGTGGACTGCAACAACTTCAGCCTCAGGGTCCGCGTTCGCTAATCCGTTCGCAACCGAGTGGGCTCGCGTCGGACCGCCGGCTGCTATCTTGATGTTCTTTGAGAAATGGAATCGGGCGAGTTCGGTGCGAAAATTCTCTATCTGATCTTCGGATAGAACGAGAACGATCTCGTCTACGCTGTGGCATTGATCAAACCGTTCGATCGTGTGAACGATAACGGGCCGCCCGAGGATCTGATGAAACTGTTTCGGGATATCCGAGTTAAACCGCGAACCGCTGCCCGCCGCGACGATGATCGCAGTGTTCATGAATCAAGTTCTTCGATGATCGTACCCTGTCTAAGTTCTCTGGTCGCACGGCGAAAGCCCATTGAACGGGAATCGTGAATGGCGACGTTGCTCGCGTCTCCGTGATCCTCGGGCCTGTCTTCCCAGAGCTTTCCGAAGATCATCTTACCGGCGGTGGTCTGAAGAACGCTGGTTACCGATATGTCCGCGGTCTTGCCGATCAGCCTGCGAGCGTTGTCTATAACTACCATCGTGCCGTCGTCGAGATAAGCTACGCCCTGGTTATATTCTTTGCCTTCCTTAAGGACAAACACACGCATCGCTTCACCCGGGAGCACGACCGGCTTCAAAGCGTTTGCGAGTTCGTTGATATTCAACACAGCGACACCGCGAAGCTGAGCTACCTTATTCAGGTTGAAGTCGTTTGTAACGATAACTGCATCAAGCTGTTTACCGAGTTCGATCAACTTAAGGTCGACTTCCTTCACAGCCGGAAAATCAGTCTCTACTATCTGAACATCGAGCTTGCTATTGTTGCGAAGCCGCTGGAGCATATCGAGCCCGCGACGACCGCGCTGACGCTTCGACGAGTCGGCCGAGTCGGCAACCTGCTGAAGTTCCGCAAGAATGAAGTGCGGAATAATGAGTGTGCCGCTAAGAAAACCGGTTTCCGCGACATCGGCAATGCGACCGTCGATGATCACGGAGGTGTCGAGGATCTTGTAATCCCGTTTGACCGTCTTGTCACTGAAGATGCCGCCGAGTGCAGAGAGATCAAGGTAATCGCCCTTAGCTGCACCGACCATCAGGCCGACGTAGCCCATGAAGAACGCAAGCGAGATGGTAAGAAATGTTTGGGTCTCGGCGGAAACTGCAGCTTCTTTTTGGATCGAAATAAGTACTCCGATCAGAAATGCACCGACGATCCCGAGTATGGAGCCTACCGCCGCGCCGATCAGGGTCTTGAGTGACGCCTGTTTTACCCGCATCTCAAATGCGATCATGAAGCTTGCGATGATGGCACCGACCACAGCCGAGACTATCCGCCTCGACCATTCGTCCATCGCTCCAAGTTTTGTAGTGTGCGCAAGCGGATTGAGGAGAAATCCTACCCCCGCAAGCAGGCCAACGAAGGCTAATCTGATTATCAGAACATCGAGCTTCATTGCTTTGATTTTATCACGATTGAGGGGTTTTCAATACGCTTCCCGATCGCCCCTCACACGGAAATCCTACTTCAATCTGAGAACCTGGCCGTTCACCGAAGTCGATTCCGATGAAAGCAGATAAAGTATTGCGCGCGCCACGTCGTCGGACGATACTCTTGGCCGCGGCGGGAATAGTTCAGGATCGGCATGCGGATCCAAACTCATTTCTTCGCTAACCGCGACCGCGTTAATACGGAAATTACCGCCCAGCGATTCGGCCAATGACTTGGTAATCCCTTCAACGCTCTTCTGTGAGGCCGCGAAGGCGGCATTGCCGCCGGTTTCCGGAGTATCCAGGTCGGAAAGTACATTCACGATCCTAGCTCGCGGCCGGCCTGCCATTAAGCCGTGGACCGCTTGCACAACGAAAAGCAGCGCCGCCGTGTTGGAGCGATAGACCTCATTCAAAAGCTCCTCCGACATCTGCAAAAACGCTGATTCAGGACGGAATTTCAGACAATTTACGAGGAAATCGAGCCTTCCGAACTTTGACTCGACCGACGACGCGAGTTCCGCTGCCCCGGCCGCGGTTCGGAAGTCGCACCGGACGGCGAACGCGAGCGTCCCTAAGTCTTCCAATTGTTGAATCGAATCGTCGGAACCGCTGTCCTCGAGATCCGCGACGATCACGTAAGCCCCGTTTAGCGCCAATTGCAGTGCGGCGGCCCGGCCTATCGGACTCGAACCTCCCGTGATCAGTGCAACTTTCTCGGCGAACTGGTGAACGCTTTGTGTGGACACGTTTCAATCTTGCCACATTGGAAAGCCGGAATACAGCAAGCATCGGTCAATGCCTGCTGCCTAAGCACAGTCGATGTGTTGTAGAATGGCTGTTCCCGAATTATGGCTAAACAACCAGCGACTATATTCGTGTGCCAAAACTGCGGAGGCCAAGCTCGAAAGTGGCTCGGACAGTGTCCGGACTGCGGTGAATGGAACACCCTAGTTGAGGAAAGATTTCGCTCAAGGTCTCAGTCGGCCGGTACCATTGGAGGCTTTAGCGGGCGGTATACATTGGCGACTCCTGTGGCTTTTGGCGACATCGAGCCTCAGGACGAAGCACGCGTTTCGTCCGGCATCGCTGAGTTCGATCGGGTGCTCGGTGGCGGTATCGTGAATGGCTCCCTCGTTTTGATCGGCGGAGAGCCGGGGATCGGAAAGTCGACGATCGTGATCCAGATCGCCGATGAACTGAGCAAAACCGGCGGAAAGGTGCTTTACATTTCGGGCGAAGAGTCTGAACGGCAGATAAAGATGCGCGGTGAGCGCCTTGGGATCAATGCGGAGCATCTCTTCATCCTGCCTGAGACGAACCTTGAGTCGATACTCGCTGAGACGGACAAGTTACGCCCGAATTTCGTCATCGTGGACTCTATTCAGACTGTCTTCAGCGAAAGGATCGAATCCGCTCCCGGCAGCGTTTCGCAGGTTCGCGAGGTCGCCGGCCGTTTCATGATGTTCGCGAAACAGACCGGGACTTCGGTTTTCCTTACGGGCCACGTAACCAAAGAGGGCTCGATAGCCGGTCCAAAGACCCTCGAGCATATTGTCGACACGGTTCTCTATTTTGAAGGCGATCGACACCACAACCATCGCATCATCCGTGCTACGAAAAACCGATTCGGTGCTGCCAACGAGATCGGTGTTTTCGAAATGACCAACGCGGGGTTAGTACCTGTTGGAAATCCATCGGAGCTTTTCCTTCAGGAGCGACCCGAGGGGGCAAGTGGTTCGGTCGTCACAGTCTGTATGGAAGGTACACGACCGATGCTAGTCGAGGTGCAAGCCTTGGTAAGCGGCACGAAATCGGCTTCCGGGCGAAGGATGACTCAGGGTTTCGATTACAACCGCGCGTCCCTGCTTATCGCGGTGCTCGAGAAACGCCTCGGAATGCAGATCGCCGGGGATGATGTGTTCATCAACATAGCGGGTGGCCTTGAGGTCGACGAACCCGCTGCCGATCTAGGCGTCATTGCGGCCATTGCCTCCAGTTTTCGCAACCTCCAAATATCGCCCGAGATCGCCGTTTTTGGCGAGGTCGGACTGACCGGCGAAGTTCGCGGCGTCCTGCAGGCACAAGCACGGGCACGTGAAGCCCAGACCCTAGGCTTCAAAAAGCTCATAATCCCTGAATCGAACAAGAAAGGGCTGGAACGCCTTCTTGGCGTCCGCGTCGTCGGCATTCGCAACTTGGAAGAGGCAATCGATAACATCTTCTAAACAGTTCAGCACATACCTCGAACATTTCTCCGACGTCGGCGTATTGCCATTACAGCAATAGAACACCAACAATCCGGAGGAATTATGATAAAGACTACAACCGCGGCTTTTGCGCTTATCCTAGCACTTTCTGCTTTCGTTTTGGCGCAGTCGAACTCGAAGAATGAGACGGCCATTAAGGCTGTGATTGCCGCTATGGCAAAGGCTCAGACCGAATTCGACGCGAAGGCACTCGACAGCATCTTTACAGCTGACTTTATCGAGATCTCGCCGGTCGGCGAATTTGATCCGCGGGCGAAGGTCCTGTCGTTTTACACGTCTGAAGCAAAAGCAAAAAGTGGCGTAGTTGAGGTTAGTATCGAGCCGATCTATAGATCGATACGCGTATACGGAGACACAGCGGTAGTGATCGCGGAGTTCGTTTACTCGACGAGCCGCGATGGTAAAGAAATGCCGGCTCGAAAAATGATGATGACCGCCGTCGGGCGAAAGGAATCGGGCAAATGGAAGCTAGCCTCCGTTCAGTACACCGGGATACGGCCCGCACAACTCGCCGCACCAAAACCGCAATAAATTGATGTACAATGCGGGGTAAATGAGTAAAACGGTATTCGAGGACGGGGACGACGGCGTCAAGCTGATAGTCAAGGGTAGTGGAAAGAAGAAAGAGACGATACACACACCATCGACTCGTTCTCCCGTCCATGTCGTTTACGGCGGTGCGGATCGATTTTCCGCCGCGACTCCCCGGAAATTGGGCGACCTTGCCTTACGGGCTATAAACGAATTTGCCCCGAACTTTGTCGAATTTGCGAACGCGATGCGGCTTCCGGGAACCGAAACGCTGCCGCATTATCCGGAGGCAGTTGCACGCCTCGAAGAACAGATCCTGCGAAACGGCGAACGTGCGCGGGAGGAGAACGGCTCGGCGCTGTTCGCTTATCGGGTTTATAGAAAGACTATCGAAAAATTAACGTCCGAACCCGTCGAGGACTACCGCATTGATTTCGAGGACGGTTACGGTGTCCGGCCGGATCACGAGGAAGATGCCGATGCGGAACGGTCAGCCACCGAGCTTGCGGATTCGTTCAATTCCAGCTTGATAACCGTGTCATCGGGCTTACGCATAAAGCCGTTGGGCGTCATGACCTACGGCCGTGCCGTTCGAACTTTGAAGATCTTCGTTGAAACGCTGCTTCGAAAAACGAATGGCGTACTCCCTGCAAATTTTGTCGTTACGCTTCCAAAGGTCCGGTCGAGAAAAGAAGTTAAGGAACTGTCGAGGTTAGTTAAGGGTATCGAAAGATCGGCCGGTATCGAATCAGGCAGCATCGGCATCGAATTAATGGTCGAAACTCCCGAGGCCCTGCTGGACCGGAAAGGCCGTGTTCCGCTCGCCGCGTTTGTGAGGGCCGGGAAAGGCCGGGTGACTTCGGCCCATTTCGGGGCGTTCGATTATACATCTGCTATCGGGATCTCAGCGGAGCACCAGACGTTGCGGCATCCGGCATGTGATCTCGCAAAGCAGTTGATGTTATTGAGCCTGGCCGGCAGCGGAGTTCGTCTGTCGGATTCGGTCACTACCGATTTGCCGGTTCCGGTTCATCGCGGGAACGAGTTGTCTGAAACTCAGATCGCCGAGAACAAACGTGCCGTCCACGCTGGATGGCGCGAACACTATCGAAACGTGTCGCATTCCATCTCTCAAGGCTTCTACCAAAGTTGGGACCTTCACCCCAACCAATTTGTCGCACGGTATGCGGCCTGTCTCTTATACACATCTGACGCTGCCGACGAGTTCCGAA
>JAUCQE010000673.1 GCA_030372865.1 Pyrinomonadaceae bacterium | reverse complement strand
TTCGGAACTCGTCGGCAGCGTCAGATGTGTATAAGAGACAGCGCCCCCTTCCGACCGAAAACATATTTGACCCATCCCGTGCCGGTGTGATCGCCGTCGCTGCCCCCCGGGGACGCAACCTTCAGGCCGGCACTGCTATTTTTAAAATACAAGGAAGAGCTTATTTAATGACAAGGAAAAGTGTACTGACGATCGCGGTAGGATCTGCGATGCTATTCTCCGCCTGCGGTTCGGCCGCAACTGACACCACACAGGGCAATTCAAATGCGAACATGGCGAACGGGACAGTTGTGAATCAAAATCTTCCCGAGGGCTTCTCGACAAAGCCGATCGAGCCGAGTGCGAACGGAACGCCGGGCATTCCCGCAAATCCTCAGATGCAGACAGTCCCCGCGAACGTATCGCCCGCAGAAGGAATTCCGTCGGCCGAGGACCTTAAAAAGCCGCGTAAGCCCGGAGCGACCCCGACACCGGGAATTCCCGCACCAGAGGAACTCAAAAAACAGATGAACACTCCTCGCGGAAATACGAACACACAATAATAAAAAGGGCGGCCTCGTTGCCGCCCTTAACTTTTATGCTTGTGCTGCGTCCGCCTCAGGCGGTGCGATGAATCCAAGAACCTGTTTGACCTCTTCCTCGATGCGGTCGCGAAGTTCGGTGTTCTCCTTCAGCATGTTCTTCACGTTCTCGCGTCCCTGGCCAAGACGTTCGCCCCGGTAGGAGAACCATGCTCCGCTCTTTTCTACGACGTTATTCGCAACCGAGAGGTCGATGAGGTCGCCCTCGCGGGAAATGCCCTCGCCGTACATGATGTCGAATTCGCATTCGCGGAACGGCGGCGCGACCTTGTTCTTCACCACCTTGACACGCGTGCGGTTGCCGACGACCTTGTCGCCTTCCTTTATGGCTCCGATACGACGAATGTCCAGGCGGACACTGGCGTAGAATTTCAGAGCCTTGCCGCCTGTGGTCGTTTCAGGCGAACCGAAGAAGACGCCGATCTTCTCGCGGAGCTGATTGATAAAGATAAACGTCGTGTGTGAATTCGCGACGATCGCCGTGATCTTTCTAAGAGCCTGAGACATAAGTCTCGCCTGCAAACCTGGAAGCGAATCGCCCATTTCGCCGTCGAGTTCCGCTCGCGGCACGAGGGCGGCTACCGAGTCGATCACGATCACGTCGATGCTGTTGGAACGGACAAGCGTTTCAGCGATCTCAAGGGCCTGTTCGCCTGAATCCGGCTGCGAGATGAGAAGATCGTCGATATTCACACCCAGCTTGCCTGCATACTCCGGGTCCATTGCATGCTCGGCATCGATATAAGCGGCAATGCCGCCCGCACGCTGTGCCGACGCGACGACCTGCAGGGCGAGCGTCGTCTTACCGGAACTCTCCGGGCCGTAGATCTCGATTATTCGCCCTCTCGGCATACCTCCCACGCCGATAGCGGCATCGAGGCTTAGACAATTTGTCGAAATGGAGCCCGCTTCTTCATGCGGACGCTCACCGAGCCGCATTATCGACCCTTTACCAAATTTCTTTTCGATCTGAAGCAGTGCAGATTCGATCGCTTTACTTTTATCCATACTCATTGCGTGGGTTTCTCCGTAGTGACCAATTTTTTGAAGCTCGAATAGAGAGTAACACAAGTTGTTTTGATGTGCAACGACGTTGCACAGATGCAACGACTCGTCAGACATTTGAAACTTTTTCGGATCCGAGGCGATATACATACGAGAGTTTCTCGGCCGACACTCGAAGTCATTTGCCCTCGAATGCGAGGTTCCTCGGGAATACCAAGCGTTTCATCGAGTTGGCTGCGAAATTTGTCGACCGGCGTTCATAAACTATAATAAACGGCTAATCGATTTTGTTTCGGGCTGCCAGGATAGTTGATCGCGAAATTTTCTTTCACATGAATTTTGAAGACCTGATCGGACAAACACTCGACCAAAAATACCGTATCGAGCGACAACTCGGCCGCGGCGGCATGGGGACGGTCTACCTTGCCACGCACCTCGGCACCGAGCGTCCGGTCGCCGTGAAGGTCATCGCGCCTCAGTTCATGGAGCGTCCGGAGTTTGTCGAGCGTTTTCGACGCGAGGCTCGTGCGGCAGGCCGGCTGCGGCACCCAAACGTCGTAGACGTAACTGATTTCGGATTCGACGAGACGCCACAGGGCAAGATCGCGTATCTCGTTATGGAGTACCTCGACGGCTGCACTCTCGGCGAGATCCTTGAAGAAGAGCGAAATCTACCGGTCGGCTGGACTCTCGATATTTTGGAACAGGTTTGTTCGGCCGTACAGGAAGCCCACGAACAGGGCATTATTCACCGTGACCTGAAACCGGACAACATTTGGCTTGAGCCGAACCAACGTGGTGGCTATACCGTAAAGGTCCTCGATTTCGGCATCGCAAAGCTCGAAACGCAGACTAACGGGAACACAGGCGAGCACGAACTTCACGTAACGGCTGCTCCGACGAGATTCGTCTCCGCTAATCTTACGCAGGCAGACAGGCCCGGTGATACCGCGATCCACGACAGCATCTCTCCGACGGCCGTCTTCAATTCCGGGACGATCGCCGGCCAGCAGACAATATCCGAGGCCGCGACGATGATCCAGCCTGTTGCGGGCGATGAGGCGGCGGATCGCGTTGACCCGGATACGCGCGGGACGCAGGTAATTGCGGGAGATGCCAAGACCGAAAAGCCCCCGATATCGTCCTCGCTCGGCAGCGATACGCTGGCGACAAAGGCCTTGACGCGGGTTGGTGCGGTGCTCGGGACCCCGCTGTATATGTCGCCGGAGCAGTGCAAGGGCGAGAAGCTGGACGCGCGGTCCGACATTTACAGCCTCGCGGTGATCGCGTACCAGATGCTCTCAGGCGATCCGCCGTTCAAAGGTGATTTCTCGAAGGTGATGGACGCCCATCGTTTGGAGACTCCGCCGCCGCTAAAGATAAAGGGTGTACGACGCAAGCTGAAACGAGAGATACTTGCCGCTTTGTCCAAAGATCCGTCCAATCGCCCGCAGACAGCCGAGGCATTTGCAACAAAGCTACGTTCGCGGTCTGAAGGCATCGTTGGGCTTCTTCGCCGCGGCGGTATGATCTACACGGAGCATATCAGCAAGTTCCTTGCTCTTTCGGCACTTTTCCACATTCCGATGATGCTGCTGACGATCGTTTTGATCGTGCTGAACTTTATGAAAGTCGGCGGCAGCATGGAGCCATCGATCGCGGACGTGGTGATCAGTATCTCCGCCGGAGCTCTCGGTATCGCGTCGGCGTTTTCGGCATATCTGATCATAGGGACGATCACTTGGATCGTTACTCAGTCACTTGCTATACCGCTGCGGCCGATACGGCTACGCGAAGCCCTTCGCGAGGCAAAAAAGAAATGGAAGAGTTTTGCGGGCACGGGTATTTTGACTGTCTCTTATACACATCTCCGAGCC
>JAUCQE010000672.1 GCA_030372865.1 Pyrinomonadaceae bacterium | reverse complement strand
CAATCCAAGGCCAAACTTCTAAACCCACGCCGTAGAAAAAGGGCCCGACGTTCGCAGCCGGGCCCTTCTTGCGCCTTCGATACGGACTATGCGAAGAGTTCGAGCAAACGGTTCGTTATTTCTTCCTGCGACCGGCTCTCGATCTCACCTATCTTCTTTACAAGCCGGCTGCCGTCGATGGCCTGGAGTTGATCGAGGATGACAAAACGCTCGCTGCCGAGGAAATCGACCGGGATACGCGTCGGATATCGGGCATTGGTCGATGAAAGCGGCGCGATGATTACGGATTCGACATTGCGGTTGAGTTCGTCCGGAGAAGCGACGACTGCCGGACGAGTATTTTTCGGGTCATCGCTCGGCGTCCGGTCGAGGTTAACGAGAAAAACGTCGTATCGCTTTACCATTGCCAGTCCCTCTTTTCGAACTTGGTCGATGACATATCAAGTGCGAGGTCGTCGTCCGAATCCGCAAGCGCGTTGAAGGCGGCGTCCCAGTCGCTTCGCGGTTTTTTAATGTTACGGATCAGGATCCCTTCGGGGCAGACCTCAAGCTCGACTTCGCCGGAAATTTTGGTCTCCTCAAGCAAAGCCTTCGGGATTCGTATGCCCTGGGAGTTTCCGATCTGGATTATCTGCGCTTTCATAATTACATCGTAATTACATTCTGAGCCTTGTCAAGATAGCAAGCGGCCCAAGCATGCGAGAAGCCGCGGAATTACCCTTCACGCGGCTATCGTTTTATCAGATATTACCGAAAATCACATTCGGATCTCGCTAATTCCGTTCATGTAAGGGTGCAGAACCTCCGGGATCTCGATCGAGCCGTCGGCACGTTGGTAGTTTTCGAGAATGGCGATCCACGTGCGGCCGACGGCGAGGCCGGAACCGTTGAGCGTGTGTGCGAACTCCGGCTTTGAACCGCCGCCGCGGCGGAACCGCAGGTTCATTCTGCGAGCCTGAAAATCGCCGCAGTTCGAACAGCTCGATATCTCGCGATACGTGTTTTGCGAGGGCATCCAGACCTCAATGTCGTAAGTCTTTCTTGCACCGAAGCCCATGTCGCCCGTGGAGAGCACGATCGTGCGGTACGGCAGCCCGAGAAGTTGAAGGACGCGTTCAGCATTCGCGGTCAGTTTTTCGTGTTCGGCTTCGGATTCTTCCGGCAGCGTGATCTTTACGAGTTCTACTTTCTCAAACTGGTGTTGACGGATCAGGCCACGCGTGTCGCGGCCATAGCTGCCCGCTTCGGAACGAAAGCACGGCGTGTATGCCGTGTAGTACTTCGGCAGGTCTTTTGCGTCGAGTATCTCCTCGGCGTGGTAGTTCGTGACCGGGACCTCGGCGGTCGGAATCAATGCGAACTGCCGCTCGTCCGTTAGGTGAAAAAGGTCCTCGGCAAACTTAGGCAGCTGTCCGGTGCCGAAGAGGGCCGTCCGGTTCACCATGAACGGCGGAAGAGTTTCGGTGTAGCCATGCTCGCGTGTGTGCAGGTCGAGCATGAAGTTTATAAGGGCCCGCTCGAGACGGGCACCGGCACCGTTCAGGATCGCGAAACGGGCGCCCGCGATCTTTGTCGCACGCTCGAGATCAAGAATGCCGAGCGATTCGCCGAGATCGACGTGGTCCTTAACTTCAAAATCGAATGTTCGCGGCTCACCCCATTTACGTATCTCGACGTTGGCCGTCTCGTCCGCACCGACAGGCACGTCGTCCGACGGCATATTGGGAAGATTGGCGAGAAGGTCTCGCATCTCGGCCTCAGCCGCATCGCGCTGTTTCTCAAGCTCCGCTTGTCTTTCTTTGAGCCCCGCGACCTCGGCCTTTTTAGCGTCGGCGATCTCGCGGTCGCCGGCTTTCATCAGGTCGCCGATCTCTTTGCTCGCTGCGTTGCGCTGCTGGTTGATCGCGTCAGATTCGCTGATGATCCGGCGGCGGTCGACATCCATTGCCGCGAAGCGGTCGAGTATGTCGGGCGGAAAATTGCGGTTCGCCATCGCGGTGCGGACCGCGTCGAGGTTCTCTCTAACAAAATTCAGGTCTAACATGGCAGTAACGGAAAACTAAGAGATTACCACACGAAAAGACCCGCCGGTTAGCGGGCCTTTGTCGATCAGTTTTAATTTTGAGGCTGCTGGTAATAGATCTCCGCCCCGGGCCCAAGCGGCAGTCCGAACAGATACCAGACCACGAGCAGCAGCGTCCACGCTAAGAAAAAGACTACCGAATACGGCATCATCATCGCCATGATCGTCCCGATTCCGGCCGACGGGTCGTACTTCCGAGCGAAGACGACGATCAGCGGAAAATAAGACATCAGCGGCGTGATGATATTCGCGACCGAATCGCCGATGCGATATGCGGCCTGTGTTATCTCGGGCGAATAGCCGAGGATCATCAGCATCGGAACAAAGACAGGTGCCATAACAGCCCACTTTGCTGAGGCACTTCCGACAAACAGATCGAGGATCACGGTGACGATCACCATGCTGACGATCAGAGGCACGCCGGTGATGTTGAGCGACTTAAGAAGGTCGGCACCCTCGACCGCGGTTATCACGCCAAGGTTCGTCCAGTTAAAGAACGCGACGAACTGAGCGGCAAAAAACGCAAGAACGAGATACGCGGCGAGCGTCTTCATTCCGCCTTCCATCGCCGTCATCACATCCGAGTCGTTCTTCATCGTCTTTGCGCCGAATGCATATGAAAGCCCGGTAATGACGCCGCCGAAGAAGATCACCGCGACTATGCCGCTCAGGAACGGCGAGGTCAGCACGCTCCCGGTCTTCGGGTCGCGAAGAAAACCACCCTCGGGAACGAGCCCTGCGATGATGACACCGGCGAAAAGCAGGATAGCGATGCCGGCGAACAGCAGCCCGCGTTTCTCATTGGGCTGGAGCTCGGTCATTTCGTTCGAGGGCAGGTCTGCGCCTTCCTTCGGTTCGTACTTGCCGAGCCGCGGGGCAATGATCTTTTCGGTAACCAGAGTGCCCGCGATCGCGACAAGGAAAGCCGAGGTCGCCATGAAGTAGTAGTTTGCAGCCGGCGTCACGATAACGCTCGGGTCGTAGATGCGTGCGGCTTCCTGGGTGATTCCGGCAAGCAAGGTATCCGTTGGCCCAAGCAGCAGGTTCGCGCTAAAGCCACCCGAGACGCCCGCAAATGCGGCAGCAAGCCCGACGAGCGGATTTCTGCCTACCGAATAGAAGATCACCGCACCCAGCGGGATCACGACGACATAACCGACGTCGCTCGCGATGTGCGACACGACACCGGCGAAAACGACGACGAGCGTGAGCAGCTTCGCCGGTGCCTTGATGACCACCAGCCGGAGGATAGCGGAGATAAACCCGCTAGCCTCAGCGACCGATATCCCGAGCAGCGCGACAAGAACGGTCCCGAGCGGAGCGAAGCCGGTAAAGTTCGTGACCAAAGATGTAAGTATCCGATGAAGCCCCTCGATTGTAAGCAAGCTGACAGCTTTTACCTCTTTGCCCGTGCCAGGATGTGTAACGGAGACGCCCATGCCGGCGGTGATCGCCGAAATGACGACGACGAGTACCGCGAGGATCACGAAAAGTGTCGCGGGGTGCGGGAGCATGTTGCCGACCGCCTCGATCCGTCCGAGTATGCGGTAAACAAGCGGCAATTTCTCAGTGCTTTCAGTCGCTGATTCCATAGTTTAACTGTGATAGAACTACCCTGATTTTTTCGGGAAAGTTTAACGAATCGGAGAGCGTTTTGGTAGTTTGTGACGAATATAATACCATCTTAAATTCTGCTGTCTAATAGATATATGGCCTCAAAAATAAGAAAAGCCGTTTTTCCGGCCGCCGGCCTCGGAACCCGTTTTCTGCCCGCCACGAAAGCATCGCCGAAGGAGATGCTGCCGTTGGTCGATAAACCGCTGATCCAATATTCGGTGGAAGAGGCGGTCGCGTCGGGTTGCGACTCAGTGCTTATTATCACCGGCCGCGAAAAAGGCGCGATCGAGAACCACTTCGACATTTCATTTGAGCTGGAGCAGACGCTGCAGGAAAAAGGAAAGATCGAATTGTTCGAGCAGATCAGAGCGATCTCAGATACAGCGAAGATTATGTATACGCGGCAGAAGCAGGCGCTCGGTCTCGGCCATGCTATGTATCAGGCGAAAGACTTTGCCGGGAACGAACCGTTTGCTGCATTGCTGGCGGACGATGTGGTCGACGCGGAAAAACCGGCGTTGAAGCAGATGATCGAGGTGTTCGAGAAATACGACGCTCCGGTCATTGCGACTATGCAGGTCCCGGGCGAGGCGATATCGCGTTTCGGCGTGATCGATGCCGATGAGGTCGAACCGGGTGTGTTCAAGATCAAAGACATGGTCGAAAAACCGAAGTTCGAAGATGCTCCCTCTGACCTTGCTATCATCGGCCGATATATTTTTACGCCGGACATATTCGACGCTATTGAACGTACCGAACC
>JAUCQE010000671.1 GCA_030372865.1 Pyrinomonadaceae bacterium | reverse complement strand
AGATACACAGCGCTGTCTCGTGGGCTCGGAGATGTGTATAAGAGACAGGGAGAAGCATGGTCTGGCTGACCTCGCGGCCGAAAAGCTTCATCGACTGCCGCTCCCAGTAATCGAGCTTCGATTCCATGTATGGCACGTATGCCTCGCCGACCTGCTGCATCAGCTTCTTGTCGCCGCGGTCATAGGCGATATCGTACGCCCGCGAAAAGATGTAGTCCGCGTTATCAACGGTTATAGGCGCGATCGTATAGCCGTTCGCGTCTAGGAACTTTTCGAGCTCCGCCTTGATCTCAAGTGTCCGGCCGGTCTGCAGGTACGGATGGCGGAAATACCTCATCTTGGCCCCGCGAAGTGCGAGCAATTCAGACGTGACCGTCGCTCCTTTCAACACGTCGTCCTGATAATCCTTGAGCGGGATCGCGTGCAGGCTGCGGTGCGAGTAAGTGTGGTTGCCGAGTTCAAGGCCCGCCTTTGTCCACATCCGCAGAAGATCGACCTGATCGTCATCACGAGTGCCGTCGGCTTTGTAAAGCTTGTTCTCGTTCACGAAGCCGATCGCCGGGACTTTGTACTTTGCGATATGCCCAAGAAGCTTGCGGGTGATCGCACGCCGGTTCTTTATGTCCGTTCGTGTCGAAACGACCGGCAGGTCGTCAATGGTGACAGCTATCGTCCGCTGGCCAAATCCGGCCGCGGCCGCAACCAGCAAAACAAAACCGACGGCGATGTAGAAAAATAAAGACCGCACTTGAGAGTGTAAAAACATTCGAAAGCTATTTCGCAAAAACCTGCGAGAAATCATTAAATCCCTTGAACTCGAGGGCGTTGCCGCTCGGGTCGAGGAAGAACATAGTGGCCTGCTCACCGACCTCGCCGGCAAACCTTATCTTTGGCTCGATAACGAACTTGACGCCCTTCGCCGTCAGCCTTTCCGCAAGCTGCCGCCATTGGTCCATTTGCAGCACGATGCCGAAATGCGGCACCGGCACGTGGTCGGCATCGACGTCGTTAGACGCGCGGATGCCAGCTGATTCCGGAGCGAGATGAGCAACGATCTGATGGCCGAAAAGGTCGAAGTCGATCCAGTGATCGTCGCTGCGGCCTTCCGGGCATTCGAGCACGCCGCCGTAGAACTCACGTGCGGCGTCGAGATCATGAACAGGAAATGCGAGATGGAATAGGTTCGTCATTATATTTCAAAGCCCGTGCATCGGGTCGATGTCAGCCGTTATTTCCGTTGCTTTGGCTATCTGGCGGATAGAACCGAGGTGGTATGCAGTGTGTGCGACCATCGCCACCGCCTCGCCGACCCGGCGTTCCGGCCATTCCTCGATACCGGCCAGGCATTTCAGAGTCTCTTCGTATGTGCGGCGGAGCGTCGAGCGAAGCGCGTCCCACTCATCGTCGTTCACCGTTTCGATCAGCCAGCTGTCTTCCCAGTTGACGCGTTCGGTGCGTCCGCCCATGAACTCGCAAAGCCGGTCGAGGTAGAATTTCGCATGCTCCGTTTGTGCCGCGATGGTCGTGCCGTGAAACTCTTTTGAGGCTGCTTCTGCCGTCAAACCGGCCACCGTGTTGAAAAAACCGACACCTCGGTCGAGATATGCCGAGCCCTGCCCGTCGGCGGATCCCTCGAACGTTTCTTTCAGGAGGTACGCCACGGATTCGACAAAATACCGTTTCGAGATAAAATTCTTATCGTTTTCCATTTGAAACACCTCTAAGCAACGTGCACGAGAATATCGAAAAATTCATCGCCCACCTGCGTGAAAGCCTCGCGGATGGAAACTTTATCAAGCTTACGCTAGGCAATTATAAGGGCAGCGACGAGCATCTGCAAAAAATCCAGGTCCGCATCGTTGAAACCAAGAAAGGCTCGCGGCGGTTCGTCCAGTTCAAATACGAGACCCGCGACGTGGTCCGAAACTACGATTTCGAGAGCGGCGTCGAGATGGTGGCGAAGCAGCTTGGGTCAGGATTCCACAGCGGACACCTCTTTACGACCGAGCACGATTACCAGCTCGACATCGGGAAGCGGAATTCCCGGCTTAACATCGGCAAGCCTTCGATAAAGGTCAAGCCGTCGTCCGCCCACGACCGCGAAAAGAAATACACGGTCGACCCGAACGCCTATTATCTGCACCTGCTCGGCATCACGACCGACAGCGGCCAGGTGCGGGCCCCGCAACAGGATAAGTGGAAACAGATCAATAAGTTCGTCGAGGTTTTGGCGGGCCTTTACGCCCGTTCGGACCTTAAGGAAAAGCGGTCACTGAGGATCGTTGACATGGGCTCGGGCAAGGGATACCTGACCTTTGCGGCATACGATCATTTCGCGAATACGCTCGGGCTGACCGTTTCGATGACCGGCGTCGACATCAAGCGGGAACAGGTAGCTTT
>JAUCQE010000670.1 GCA_030372865.1 Pyrinomonadaceae bacterium | reverse complement strand
TGTGTATAAGAGACAGATATTGAACTATGAACTTCGAACTCTCTGACGAACAACTGCAGATCAAGCACAGCATTCGCGAATTCGCCGAAAGCGAGATCCGTCCGAACGTAATGGAATGGGACGAGGCACAGCACTTCCCCATCGAATTGCGGCCCAAACTCGCCGAACTCGGCCTGATGGGAATCATTTTTCCGGAAGAATACGGCGGAGCCGGAATGGGCTACGTTGAATACGCAACGATAATCGAGGAACTCGGAAGGGTTTGCGGATCGGTCGGCCTTTCCGTCGCAGCCCATAATTCGCTTTGCTCGAACCACATCTACATGTTCGGCACCGAGCAGCAGAAAAAGGACTATCTTGTCCCGCTCGCACAGGGCGAATCGTTCGGAGCCTGGGGCTTGACGGAATCGCAGGCCGGCTCGGACGCATCGGGCACACGTACAACTGCAATTCGTTCTAACGGCGGCTGGATGGTCAACGGGTCCAAGAACTTCATCACCCACGCTATCGCCTGCAATACTCTGGTCGCGGTCGCCGTTACGGACAAAGAAAAGGGCAATCGAGGTATTTCGGCCTTCATTTTCGATAAATCGATGGAGGGCTTCCGGTCCGACAAGAAAGAAAATAAGCTCGGCATGCGAGCTTCAGAAACCGCGTCGGTGGTCTTTGAAGACTGTTACGTCCCGGACGAAAACCGTCTTGGCAACGAGGGCGAAGGCTTCCTTCAGGCAATGAAGATCCTCGACGGCGGCCGCATCTCGATCGCGGCACTTTCGGTCGGCATCGCACAGGGTGCGTACGAGGCGGCGGTAAAATACGCCAAGGAACGCGAGCAATTCGGGCGTCCTATTGCTGATTTCCAAGCGATCCAGTTCAAGCTTGCCGACATGGCGACGCAGATCGAATGTGCTCGCCTGCTCACTCTGCAGGCCGCCGCGACAAAGGATGCGGAAAAAACTGTCACACAGAAATCCGCAATGGCCAAGCTCTACGCTTCCGAGGTTGCTGTCCGGGTAGCTGAGGAATCTATACAGATCCATGGCGGTTATGGCTATACGAAAGATTACCCAGCTGAAAAGTACTGGCGCGATTCCAAGCTTTGCACGATCGGCGAGGGCACTAGCGAAATACAACGGCTCGTGATTGCCAAGAACCTGCTAAAGGTCTGTCTCTTATACACATCTGACGCTGCCGACGAGTTCCGAACGGTGTAGATCT
>JAUCQE010000669.1 GCA_030372865.1 Pyrinomonadaceae bacterium | reverse complement strand
GCTGTCTCGTGGGCTCGGAGATGTGTATAAGAGACAGTTGGTGGTGTTGGGTCGTCGCCGGGACCTTGCTGCTCGTGCTTGGCATTCCTTCGCTTCTGATTCTGGGGCTGATAAACAAGAAGATGTGGCTTTACCCGATCGCCCGGTTTGGTGCGGCCCTTTGGCTTAGGGCATGCGGTGCAAAGATCAAGGTGACGGGAGGCGAGGACCTGCCGCCTAATGAATCCTTCGTTTTCATATCCAACCACCGCTCTTACCTCGATACGGCGACCCTGTTCTTCTACACGGGCAAAAAGATCGGCCTGGTGGCAAAGAAAGAGCTTCTCAAGGTGCCTATTCTCGGCCAGGGGATGCATTACGTGAACATCTTTTCGATCGACCGGTCGAATCCGGAGCGTGCCCGGCGGTCGATGGAAAAAGCTCGAAAGGTAATGGAGAAAGGCTCTTCCTTCGGCGTTTTTGTCGAGGGCACGAGGGCGATGCCCGGTGAACTGCTGCCCTTTAAGAAAGGGGCGTTCCATCTGGCCATCCAGACCGGGGCCCGCATCGTGCCGGTCGCGATCAAGAACACTGATTGGATGATGGGCAAGCGGACCGGCGTGGCGTTTCCGGGGATCATCGAGATGGTGCTGTTGCCGCCCGTTGAGATCGAGGGTAAGGAAATGCCCGAGTTGATCTCCGAAACCCGGGAAATGATGGCCGCCGAACTCGCGATTCCCGGCACGACCGTGGCGTCGCTGCCGGCGGCTGCAAATAACTAGGCTACGGCTTCTTCGGTGTCGGCGAAGGAGTCGGTGTGGCTGTCGGTTCCACATAGACCTCTTCCTCGTCGATGACCTTAACGTCCGTGCGGCCGAGGGCGTAATCCTTATAGGTCACCTTCATCCTGATCCTGGCGGTGTAACCGTTATCAAAAACCAGTTCATCATCGGCGTACGAATACGACGGGAACCAGTATTTTCCGTCGACGTTCTCGCGCCAGGTCTCAACTATCGGATACTTGTCGTCCTTGGTTTCCGGCAGTGCCTTGCCCTTTGACTTAACGATCATCAGGTCGCGGTCGTCGACCCAAATGCGGCCGTTGAAGAACCGCTCCTTGGTCTTCTTTGCGTCCGGCATCACCTTCGGCGACACGTCGAAGACGAAAAGCTCAAGTTCGTCGATCTTTTCCTTGCCGACAAATCGGAAGTTGTACTGAGGCACCATCCTCGGCTCCAGGGCAAAGGGATTGATGCCGCCGAGATCGTCGAGATCTTGCGGCGTTACGTTAAAGTCCTTTAGTGTCGAAACCGGTGCGTAGGTGATCCGCTCGTATCGAGTGCCGTCGCTTCGAAAGGTGAGGAACGAATCCCGCCGGAACTGGCCCGAGATCTGGCCGCCCATGCCGATCGACTGGACCGTCGCCGAGCGGTTAAAAACATAGTTCGTCAGCGCCTCGCGGAAAGCCGATTCATTCGCCGTGAACTTCGCGATGATCCGCTGGACCTCCTGGTCGCTCAGGTTCACCATAAAGATCCGCGATTCCGCCGACTGGCCCAGAGCCGCCGCGGCAAAAACCGCTAGCATCGCCGGAATGACCGCAGCCCTGCCAACCCTTTTAACCAATTGCCTGATGCTTTTCATAGGTTTCCAGATTATAGATGCGGAAATCATACCGAAAGTTGGTGAAGAGAGTGAATGGCGAATAGTAAATGGTGAATAGTAAATCGTGAATAGTGCCGATCGCCTTCGCGAAGCCCGATCGTCTCGTCTAAGCGCGCGCGGGGGTGTATTTGAGACGGGGTGAGACGGTTAAGAGACGGTCAATAAAAACGGGCATAAAACTAAACTGAGACGGCCTGAGAGGCTTAAACTGCCGGGTGAGACGCTTAAGAGACGGCCCTGAGA
>JAUCQE010000668.1 GCA_030372865.1 Pyrinomonadaceae bacterium | reverse complement strand
CGCTGTCTCGTGGGCTCGGAGATGTGTATAAGAGACAGGTGCCAAAACGGTCTTCAGCGAAAAATATCCGTTGACGAACGATTTCGGCCCCATTGCCTCGAGTTCGCCGCCGGTGAGTATGTACCGCTTCTTTGCCGACGGGTCGGCTGCGATCACCTTGTCCTCGAGTCCAAGCAGCTTTACAAGGTCAACAAGCCGCGGTGCCTTCAGCAGGCTGTTCGGGCCCTGTTCGATCGTGTAACCGTCTTTGCTTATCGTCTGAACATTCCCGCCGGGTTTATCCGCAGCCTCGAAGACCGTCACCGCAAAGCCCTTTCGCTTTAGCAGAAACGCGGTCGTCAGGCCGGATATGCCGCCGCCGATGATGCAGACGCTTTTCATTTTGATGACCTAAGCGGCCTTCGCCTCCGCGTGCCCGATCTTGTCAAAAACAAGTTCGGCGAGAGCATCCGCAAAGATAGCGGAATCATTCAAGCCCTCGGTTACCTCAAACTGTTCGACGCCCTTTTCAGAAGCCAAATGCCTGAACTCTTTCCCGATCTCGAACAGCGTTTCGAGATGGTCTGAAACGAAAGCGATCGGCACCGCCAGCATATGCGTCGTCCCCGCGTCCGCGAGTTCCTCGATCACCTTCGGCGTTGAAGGCGTCAGCCATTTTTGCGGCCCGACCTTCGATTGAAAACAGAGCGTGTGCGGATTTTTCCAGCCGCCGCGTTCCCGCACCGCACATACCGTCTCGCAAATATGCCCCGAATACGGATCGCCCTCGCGAACGAGCTTCATCGGCGTTCCGTGGGCACTAAAAAGTATATGCACCTCGTCGCGAAGGTGCTCCGGAAAGCGGTCCAAACCCTGTTCGATTCTATCGATCACGGCATCGAGATACGTCGGGTATTCGTAATAATGTTCGACGATATCAGTTTTGATATCACGAAGATGCGGACGTTCAGCGATCAGGCGATTCCATTCTTTGACACTTGATCCGGTCGTCGATTTCGAGAACTGCGGATAGAGCGGCAGAAGGACCACGCGTTCGATGCCGTCGCGTTCTATCGCGGCGATCGCGTCCTCGGTAAACGGTTTCCAGTACCGCATTGCGAGATACACTTTCGCGTCGACACCGGCCGCCGCCAGTCTTTCTTCCAAAAGCCGGGCCTGGACCTCAGACAGCTCCAGGAGCGGCGACTTGCCGCCGATCTCTTTGTACTGCTCCTGTATGCGCGGGTGCCGTTTCGATGAGATCAGTTTCGCGAGGCGTTTGCGAAAAAGGAAACTGAGCGGGAAGTTGATGATCTCAGGGTCATTGAACAAATTGAACAGAAACGGCTCCACGGCCTCGAGTGAATCGGGCCCGCCAAGATTCAACAACACTACCCCAACCTTTTCGCTCATACCTTCCTTGTTTCTTCCCGCTTGAACTTCTCTGGCATTACACCGTCTTCGAAAACACCGGTTTCTCGGCCATCATCTTCTCAAGATATGCGTCAAAACACATCGCGATGTTCCGAATAATAAGAATACCCGAACCGATGACCTTTATCTTATCAGGCGTGTTATCGACCAGTCCTTCGGCGACGAAATTGTCCAGCTTCGGGATGTCGGCCGCAAAATACTGTTCGAAATCGATGCCGAACTTCTGTTCGACGCGGCGTTTGTCGATCTCAAGATTGCACATCAGTTCCATGATCGTGTCTTTCCTGACGTGATCGTCTTCGGTCATCCGGTAACCGACGTGCGTTGCCGCCCTGCCTCCGTCGATGCGGGCGTAATATTTCTTGATGTCCTTTTCGTTCTGGGCGTAAATATTCTCGAACTGGCTGATCGCCGATACCCCAAACGCATAAACATCGCAGCCCGCCTTCGTCGAATAGCCCTGGAAGTTTCGATACAGCGTACCTTCTCTCTGTGCGTTCGCGAGCTCGTCGGTCGGCTTCGCAAAATGATCCATGCCGATATATTCGTAACCGGCCGCCGTCAGTTTCTCGATGGTCGTCTGCAGGATCGCAAGCCGCTGGTCGCCCGAGGGCACAGCCTCGGTCGGGATGATGTTCTGGTGCTTCTTGAGCCACGGAACGTGGGCGTAGTTGAACACAGCGATGCGGTTCGGCGAGATGTCGATTATCTTGTCGAGCGTGTCGACAAATGATTCGACCGTTTGGTGCGGCAGGCCGTAGATCAGGTCAAGATTGATGCTCTTAAAACCAAGCTCACGTGCCCACGCGACAGTCTGCCGTGTGATTTCCTCGGACTGCACGCGGTTGATCGCTTCCTGCACGCGGGGCTCGAAATCCTGAACGCCAAAGCTCGTACGGTTAAAGCCGATCTCGGCAAACGCCTCCATGTGGTCGCGTCTCAGGCCCCGCGGGTCGATCTCGACGCTCGCCTCGATGTCGTCCGCAAACGAGAACCGCTCTTTGATGAAATTCCCGACGTCGCGTATTTCGTCAGGCTCGAGATATGACGGCGTGCCGCCGCCCCAATGCAGCTGCTCGACCTTTCGATTCGGAGAAACAAGCGGGGCGAGCATCGCGATCTCGCGTCTTATGTATTCGTTGTACTGGGCGATCAACGCACGGTCGTGCGTGACGCGCATGTTGCAGCCGCAGAAATAGCAAAGCTTTTTGCAGAAAGGGAAATGGAAGTAGAGCGACAGCGGCTGTGAAGCACCGGCCGCATTCGTCTCTTTGATCTCACGAACATAATCCTCGTCGGTAAACTCCGCCGAGAACACAGGTGCCGTCGGGTACGACGTGTACCGCGGCCCCTGTTGGTTGAATCGCTTTAGAACATTGAAATCTATGCCGTTCGTGATATCCATTTCGTTCACCGCCTTATCATTCGGAATGATATTTGACGCTCAATTCCTTCACGCAGGTTACCAGGTATTTCGCATTCTCCGGCGGCGTGGTCGGCAAAATGCCGTGGCCAAGGTTAAATACGTGGCCGCTGCCGTTGCCGAACCCTGATAGAATTCGCTCCGCTTCCTGCCTGATCTTTTCCTTCGGTGCGAAAAGAACGCAAGGATCAAGGTTTCCCTGCAGTGCTTTCCGGTCTCCAATCTCGGCCCTCGCCTTCGCGATATCTATCGTCCAGTCCAGGCCGACAACATCACACTTAATATCCGCCATCTTGCCGATGTCGCCTGCACCTTTTGCGAACACGATCACCGGTGCACCGTTCGTCTCAAGCCGTTCGCAAATATTGCGGATGTACGCAAGCGAAAATTCCTCGAGGTCCCAAGGGGACAAAAGCCCGGCCCACGTGTCGAAGATCTGCACAGCGTCGCAGCCCGTCCTGATCTTGGCATTAAGATACTCAACGACCGCGTCCGCCAGCATCTGCAGCAGCCGATGGGCAAGCGCCGGCTCCGTATAGATGAACCGCTTGACGACATCGAAATTCTTCGAGCCTTTGCCCTCGACCATGTACGACATCAGCGTCCACGGTGCTCCGGAAAAACCGATCAGCGGGACGCGTCCGCCTAGCTTTTCCTTCGTCATCGTGATCGCGTCCATCACGTATCGAAGCGTCTCCGTAATGCCTCCGGTGTCGAGCCGGTCAATATCCGCGGCCGTCCTGATCGGTTCATGAAACACAGGCCCCTTCGATTCTATAAGCTCGAGGTGCATTCCCATCGCTTCCGGGATAACTAGAATATCGGAGAACAGTATCGCCGCGTCGATGCCTATAAGGTCGACCGGCTGCACCGTTACCTCGCTTGCGAGCTCAGGTGTTTTGCAGAGCGTAAGGAAATCCGTCCTCTCACGCACCGCCATATACTCGGGCAGATATCGTCCCGCCTGCCGCATGATCCAGATCGGCGTCCGTTCCGTTGCCTCGCGTTTGCAGGCCCTTATGAAAAGTGAATCGTTACTCAATTTCTTTATCGCTTCCTATTATCGCTTTAGCGAATCCTTCTGCGTTCGAGGCCGGTGAGACCAGATCGACATTAAGCCCGGCCTCGCGTGCCTTTGCAGCTGTAGTGGTCCCTATCGCCGCGACCTTCGCACCATTCAAACGGTCGAACCCTACCTGATCGGCAAACGACTCGATGCCCGACGGGCTGAAGAAACATATCCAATCGATGTGATCCGGAATCGCATTTGCCCGTATATTATTTTCAACTGTCCGGTAAACCACGACCTCATCCACCGTCGCGATCCCGCCGAGCCGCTCAGGGATCGTCCTCATACTGCGCTCGCCGCGGATGAAGAGCAGCCGCTTTCCTTCAAACTCTCCGGTTCCAAAACTGTCAAGCAACTCGTCCGCGTTATTCGCTTGCGGATCCGTAGTGACCATATATCCGGCAGCCGTCAGAACGTCGGCCGACCGACTGCCTAAAACATAGATCTTCGCTTTCAAATCATTCCGTGGCGATCGCTCTGCAAATATCTCCGCGGCGGCCCAACTCGTGAAAAACAATCCGTCGTAAGTTTCGACGTTCGCTAACGCCCTATCAAGCTCGGAAAGATCCGCAAGCGGTTCGGTGCGAATAGCGGGTATGTTCACGACCTCGTATCCATTTTCGCGAAGCATTTCGCTGAAACGATCGTCCTCGCGAATTGCCAGCACGCGCCGCTTTCCCATCACATCACCACTTTGTTTGCGGCCAGCACCTCTGCCTCCGACCGCGTTTCGTCTAACAGTTCCGCCGCACCGTTCGCGATCATTCGTTCAGCTAAACCGGTTCCGACCGCGTCGGCGGACGCCGCGTCGCCGGAGGCAGATTCGCGGAAAGACCGCGAGCCATCCAGGCTGCCGACAAAACCTTCGAGCCGGACCTCATTTCCCTCTACAGTTGCCAACGCCCCGATGGGCACCTGGCACCCGCCCTCAAGCCTGCGAAGAAAGGCTCGTTCGGCGGCGATTCTGATCCGGGTCTCGGCGTGGTCGAGCTTCATCATAAAACCGCCAACTTCTTCGTCGCCTTCCCGCGTTTCGATCGCAACCACGCCCTGTCCGACCGCGGGCAGCATCACGTCAAACGAGATCAGCTCCGTAATATGCTCGCCCAGCCCTAATCGATGAACGCCCGCGTAAGCGAGGATCATCGCGTCGAGGTCCGATTCATGGAATTTCTTAATGCGGGTCGGGACGTTGCCGCGGATCTCGACAATATTCAGGTCCGGCCGGTAACGCAGAAGCTGGCTGCGACGGCGAAGGCTGCCGGTCGCAACGCGTGCACCCTGCGGCAATTCCGCAAGCGACGCGTGCCGCTTCGCGATGAAGATGTCATTCGGGACCTCACGCGGAAGCACAGCTCCGATCTTAAGCCCTCCCGGCTGAGCGGTCTGAAGGTCCTTCAGGCTGTGAACGGCGAAATCTATCGAGCCGTCAAGCAATTCATTCTCGATCTGGCGCGTAAAAAGCCCTTTGTCGCCGATCTTTGAAAGGGCAACATCGAGTACTTTGTCACCCGTCGTATGGATGATCTCCAGCTCGAACTGTACTTCGGGAAAGTTTGCTTCAAGTGCGGACTTAACCGTGTTTGCCTGCCACAACGCGAGATCGCTCCCGCGTGTGCCGATCACAAATTTTCGGGTCATACAGCGGCGCTCCCGAAAGCCTCAGCCTTCAACGCTTGCAGCTTTCGGATCAGCGAAAAGTGGCTATTCAGGTCATCGTAGAAATCAGTGCCTGAACGTGCCGCTAACCGGTGTATCTCTGACAGATTCTGGTTAAGGAATTCTTTGAGCTGCAGGATCTCATTGGTCTTTTCCCGCGGCGGCTTGGTGCCGGTCTTTTCATATTCCGGCATCAGCGGCAGCAGGTAATACCACGTAAGGAAATCGACCATCTCGGAGACGATCATCTTCTTGACCTTCGGCAGGTCTTTCAGCCGACGCTCGTGGTGGCTGTCTAGTATAGATCTAAGGTCGTCGACGTTTCGCAGGATGACATTCGGAAGTTCCGCGACCGCATCGTCCACGTCGCGTGGTACTGCGATGTCGATAAGCAGGATCTTTCGATCGATCTCCGAAAGGTCCTTCTTGAAAATTATCGGATCATCCGAACCGGTCGAGCTGATAACGATGTCCGCTTCCGAGAGCCGCGACTTGAAATCATCAAAATCAACGACCTCCGTCCGGCCGGCATATGTCTCGCCGAGCGATGTGGCAAGCTCTTCCGCGTGCGAACGAGTGCGGTTCGTGAAAATGAAACGGCCGGCCTGTTTCAAAACGAGAGACTCGGTCGACAGCCTCGCCATTTCGCCCGCACCGATGATCATCATGGTCCGGTTCCGAAGGGAACCGAACGTGTTCATCGCCAACTCAACGGCGGCGAGGCTGACTGATACTGCCCCGTCGTGGATAGATGTTTCGGTGTAGGTGGTTTTCCCGAGCTTGAATGCCCGCTGGAGAAGCTGGTTAAGTATCTTTCCGGCGAAGCCGTCCTGCTGCGAGATCGAATAGGCAGCACGAAGCTGGCGAAGTATCTGCGAATCGCCGATCACGCGGCTGTCAATGCTTGTCGCTACATTGAACAGCTGTTGGCATGCCGCACATGAGATGTAGGAAAAGAAATGCTCGTCGCGCACGAAGCCTTCGGCTCCCTTGACCGCGATCAAACGGCGCTTGAAGAACTCAAGGTCGATGACCGGCGACTCACTAACGCCGTAGACCTCGGTGCGGTTGCAGGTCGACAGCACAACGCATTCGGACAGGTACTCTTTGAACTCGGCAAGCAATGCCTGGATCTCATCATCCCTGAAATGGAGCTTTTCCCTGACCTCGACCGGAGCAGTTTTGTGATTTATCCCGAAAGCAAAAAGCGTTTTCGGAAATGACGTACTTCTCACAACATCTTGCGCGGCATTATGGGAGCCGCGATTCATCCCATGTTCAACGCGTAAATTATATATCAAATCTTGCATGGACACATTCGGCCGTCGATAACGCGCCGCCATATATGGAATTAGCAGTGTTCATAACAAGACCGTCATCCCCGTGCGTAGAAACGAGCATTTGCCGCTCGCTGAAGAAAATAGAAGTTTTATTAATTGCAGTAATCATCACTGGGATCGACGATCGTCCGGTTGCCCGGCATCCTCAGTTGGGCAACTGATGTGCCAGCCCTCGACGATCAACAAAATACCTTATATTCCAATGAGTTACGCTTGGTTGAAGACCGATTTACCGTGCTCGCAGGCGCCGCTCAAGGCACAATGAGCAGGACAGGCATGAATTTGTCCGCGCCGAAAGGGTGATAATTTCCGCGCTTCGTAAACTACTGATCGGCGGCTATTTTCCGATGCAGAAGGTAGAAAAGATGCGGGTCAGCATGTCCTCGGTCGTCGTCTCGCCGGTGATCTCGCCAAGGTATCGGAGAGCATTATGCAGCCCGACAAGCACGATCTCTTCGCTTGTACGCTGGCTGATAAGGTCGGCCGAGCCGCGAATCTCGTCACGTGCCCTCAACAAAAGGTCGTGATGGCGCGCGTCAGAGACGAGGAATCCCGTGGTGTCGGCATCGCTCGGAGCAAAGGGTTCGACAATGGCGTGTGTCAGCTCGTCGAGCCCCGTCCCAGTCTTAGCGGAAATTCGCAGCGGATGGCCTGCGATATCTGCTATCTCTTCCTGAATGCCGGAATCCGGGGAACCTTTGAGCTTATCGACCTTGTTCAGAACGACAAGATGTCGCAGTTCCTTTACGCTTTCAAGGATGTCGCGGTCTTCGGCGGTAAGCCGTTCTGAGGCATCGAGCATTACGAGCACCAGGTCCGCATCGGCCATCGCCCGCCGCGACCGCTCGACACCGATGCTCTCGACTGTATCCGCGGTTTCGCGGAGTCCGGCCGTGTCTATCAATGAAATTGGGATGTCATTGATCGTGAACCGTTCGTGAAGCTGGTCTCGGGTCGTGCCGGGAATGTCCGTCACGATCGCCCTGTCCGTACCCAGCAAGGAATTGAAAAGGCTCGACTTACCGACATTCGGCCTGCCGACCAATGCGACCTTCAGCCCCTCGCGAAGCAGGCGGCCCGCCTTGAACGTCGATGCCATCCGGTCAACCGAGTCGGCGAGCTTTGCAAGACGCCCGATAATACTCGCTGTCTGCGTTTCGGGCAGGTCGTCTTCGACGAACTCAAGCGCGGATTCGAGAATCACGACCACATCAAGCAATTCGTCCTTGATGGGCTGGAGTTCATGCGAGAACTCACCTCGTAACTGACGCACTGCTTGCCTTGCCGCCCCTGTCGACTGCGCGTCGATCAGGTCGCGGATAGCTTCGGCTTCGGCAAGGTTCATTCGCCCGTTGGCGAGTGCTCGCAGCGAAAACTCTCCGGGGTCTGCCATTCGTGCACCTGCAGCAAGGCAGAAATCTATCACACGGCGTAAGACTACCGGCGACCCGTGGCAGCTTATCTCAATTACATTCTCCCCGGTGAAGGAATTCGGCCCACGGAAGAATGTAACGACCGCCTCGTCGATCACGTCCTGCGTTTCCGGTTCTGTCAGTTGTGCAAGGGTCGCACGCCGCGGATCGAACACCGCCGACGCGGCCAACTTCTTCGTGATCTCAAGCGCGTCAGTGCCGCTGAGGCGGATCACGCCGATCCCGCTTCGGCCGAGTGGTGTGGCAAGTGCAACAATGGTGTCCGCCATAAATCTCAATTTCACCACAGAGCGCAAAAAGAGCACAGAGATGATCTAAAGATATGCCCTGTGCTCCGGAAGAATAATAAACAAAAATTACTTTAGTCGAACCTGCAGCCGGCGCTCGCGGCCGGCGCCGACAGATTCGGTCGCCAGGTCTTCTTCCTGCTGCAGTGTCAGGTGGATGATCCTGCGTTCAGTGGAATTCAAAACGCCGAAGGTGAACGGGCGTCCGCTTTTGCGTACCTGCTCGCCTGCAAAGCGGGCCATTGCCTGCAGCTCTGCTTTTCGCGTCTGACGAAACCCGTCTGCATCGACAACGAACCGGTGCTCGCGGTCAAGCTCACGGCCGTAAACCTGGAACAGCACGGTCTCAAAAGCATCCAGCAGTTCCGCGTTCTCCATCAACGCGAGGCCCGCGTCGCCGCCGTCAAGGCTCAGCAGGCAGCCCTCGCTGATCCATCGCGACGAGACCTTGAGGTCAAGGCCCATTTCGCCGATGACGTCCGTCAAAAACTCTTCCGCTTTCTGGCAGGTTTCACTCATAACTTTGCTACGCCTTTTTCGGCTTTACCTTCTTTGCGTTCACCGGCACTTCGTTAACGACCGTGGTCGTTTCGGGCTCTGCGGGTTTATTCAGGTTGTTTATCAGCATCTGCTGGCCAAAGCTGACGATGTTACCGAAGAACCAGTAGAGCAGCAGGCCCGCGGGTGCCGTCCACATCACCCACAACATCATCACCGGCATCAGCCACGTCATCATCCGCTGCTGCATCTGCTGTTCTGGCGTGACCGCCGGTGCCGTCGGTGTGAACTTCATCGCAAGCACCATCGAGATGGCAAAACCGAATTCAAGTACGTGCCACGGGTCCGCGGCCGAAAGGTCCGGGAGCCAGAGGAACGACGCCTGCCGTGCTTCGAGCGAGATCGTTATCGCCGTGTAGAACGCGATAAGCAGAGGGAACTGCAGCAGCATCGGAAGACATCCGCCGATCGGCAGCGCGTCTTTCGTCAGCTTGAGTTGCTCCATTTGAAGGGCACGCATCCGCGGGTCGTCCATGGCGACGCCCTTCTTCTGCATTTCCTTTATCTTGTCCTGTATCTCCTTCATCTTCGGCGCGTTCGACGCAGCCTTTTTGAACGACTTCGACTGCTTCCAGCGAAGCGGGAAAAGCAGCGAATAGAACAGGAACGTGAAGACGATGATGGCAACACCGTAATTTGCCGTTATCGTGTTGAAAAACTTAAGTGCGTGAAGGATCGGAATCGACAGAGGTTTAACGATAAACCTTATCGGCCTGTAATTACTGAAGTTGATAAGATTGACGAATTCCAGGTCGCGGCCGACCGACTCTCCAAGCGAGTCGTCGATTGACGAAAGAAGAAAGTAATCCTTCGTTCCGGTAAATACCTTTGTAACAGAGCCGTCCGCATTGATCGGCAAATATGATGTGACAAGGTGCCGCGTTTCTTTCGTCTTCGGGCTGCGGATTATCCACTTAAAGATGCTGTCGTAAAACGGCTGGGTATCGACATCATATTTTGACGCCCTGATCTCAAGCCCCTGCGTCGGTGTCGAGGGAATGGCCGCCATCGCGAAATAAGCATCGCCGACGCCTGCCCAATCGACGCTTCCCGGAACCGTGATGGTCGCCTTGTTGCTAGCGTCGTATTCGAACGAGTAGTAGCCCTGGTGCCGGACGATACCGCCGTCAACAGCCGCTACGGCTTCCGATTCGATCTGGTAGAACGTGTGATGATTGATCGCGTGGTCGCCGATCGACGCACCGATCAAGAGCTTCGTGTTCGGCACCGGCTGGCCGCCGCGTTTTAGGTCGACAGCAAGGTCTGCGACATAACTGTCGCCGCGGAAAACAAAACGCTTTTTGACCTCGACGCCGCTCGCATCCGTCAGAGTAAATTCGATCGGCCTTTCCTCGCCGGCAGCAAGCTTGATCGTTTCTTCAGGAATGGAGACGGTATAGTTGCGGCCGTTCAGAACCGCATCAAGGCCGAGGTCGCCGGTCGATAAACGGAACGGAACCTCACGCGGCTCCTGCTGAAGAGCCTGCTGCGAGATCAGCTGAAGCGGCATTTCATTCTCGGCGGTCGAGCCGTCGGCAAATATCGGATAGTCGTTTCCGTTCGCCTTGTTCCGAAGTAGTACCCAGCTTGTCGCGACGCCGCCCTTTGAATCGAGCGTGACCTCGTAAAGCGGCGATTTGATCTTTATCTGCCGGTTCGGTGCATCGTCCTGCACTACCGCGGCTGGCGTTGGTGTTGCCGCCGGAACTTCAGGGGCCGCCGGTGCCGGTGTCGCCTGGGCTGTGGTGTTCGCGGCCGTATTGGTGTCTTCCTGCGGCGTTTGCGGAGCGTAAAAATACGACCACGCAAAAAGAACCACCATCGAGGCGACGGCCGCCAAAAGGAAACGATATTGGTTTTGATTATCCTGTTGTTGCACTATCTCACTTCACCGGATCATGGCCGCCCTCGCAGAACGGCTGGCAACGTAGTAAACGTTTTATGCCCATCCAGGTTCCCTTCGCAGCGCCGTACTTATCAACGGCCTGCCGCATGTATTCCGAGCAGGTCGGTTCAAATCTGCACGCAGGCGGCAAAAACGGCGACACTATCGCCTTATAAATGCCAAGCAGATCAAGAACCAGAAATTTCATTTAAAAGTATTCTGCCACAGAGGCCGCGGAGTTTATAAAGAGTAACTCAAATAACACAACGATGAATCTACTCTGAACTGCCTGTGGTCTCTGTGGCATTTTGCCTTGCCACCTTCGCAATTATCTCTTTGAACTCGGCAAGCGGTTTCTCGAGCTTTACCCGCAGAATGCTCCGTCTTGCGTTCAAAACCCAATCGTAATGTACCGGGACCGCATCAAGTTCTTGCCGGCTAAGCCGGAACGTCTCGCGGAGCAGGCGTTTCGCGCGGTTGCGGTCGTGTGCCTTGCCGATCGCCTTTTTCGTTGCCGTGATGCCGGCACGATGCAGGCCCCGGTCTCCGGGCAAAAAGAAGACCGTCATAAAACGGCCCTCGATACGCGCACCTCTTTCGTAAACGCGAAGAAACTCGGCGCGTTTCAGCAGCCGAGCTTCCTTCGGTAGATCAAACCTTAATAGTGCTGAACCGTCAGGCGCTTGCGGCCTTTGGCGCGGCGGCGTTTGAGCACGGCGCGTCCGTTCTTGGTCGCCATTCTTGCCCTGAAGCCGTGCTTTTTGGCGCGACGGCGGTTGTTCGGTTGGTAAGTTCTCTTCGGCATAACTCGTCTCCATTAAATTCACCCGAAAGTGAAAACCTAGAGTTTACGGGAATTTCGCGCATTTTGTCAAAACCCCGAAATGCCTTTTGGCCCGCGCATTTACGGCGGAAAAATTGATTGACAAACCCATCGGCCGGTTACATTATGTTTGACAATTCCAGGCGGAAACCTCTTTCTCCCTCGCGACCCAGACTCCCGACCGAGGCGCAGCTAATGCAAATACTTTCACGGCCTGTTGAGATCGCCCGCATCTGGCCTTTTTTTCTCGCCCTTCTTGTCATCGCTATTCTCGCATTCTGGCCGTCCTATTTTGGTGCGGGGCTCTTATCGCAGGTCGGGTACACGCATTTCCACGCCGTCGTCGCGACCATTTGGATGGGAATGCTGATAGTTCAACCGTGGCTTATCCGAAAGGACAACTATACCCTGCACCGCAAGATCGGGAAGGCATCCTATGTTGTGGCTCCGGTCATGACGACCTCATTCGTTCTGCTCGCGAACTACCGCATTCGCATCGCGACGGCCGAAAACTATCAGATACAGACCTTCATCCTTTACTTACAGGTCTTTCTGGCGGTTCTGTTCGCACTTTCGTATATACTCGCGGTCGTTTACCGCGACCGTACAGAGATACATGCCCGGTTCATGGTCTGCACCGGCCTGACACTTATCGACCCTGTCTTCGCACGTATCCTGTTGTTCACGATGCCGGTGCCGATCGAATACCATCAGTTCCTCACGTTCGGATTGACCGACATTTTATTTCTCATCTTGATCTTTAGCGAACGGAAAAATCGGGTTGGCAGATGGGTTTTCCCGGCCATGCTCGTCGTTTTCGTCGCGCTCCAGATACCGGCGTTTTTCGTAATGAATTCCCCGACATGGCAAGCGTTTGCGGCGTGGTTCAGGTCAATACCGTTAACTTAGTGTCAAGGTAAAAACGAATTAGGCTGTTGGATTACTCGGCGAAATAGACGGTCCGCTGGCCTTCGATATGCAGCCGTCCGCTCGCAATGCGTCGGACAGCTTCTATGTACGCACCGTGTTCCTGTTTGAGAATCCGCGCCGCGAGAGTTTCGGCCGTGTCGTCATCTTTGACCTCTACCGCACGCTGCAAAATTATCGGCCCCGCGTCGAGGTCCTCGTCGACGAAATGAACCGTACAGCCTGAGATCTTTACGCCATGGTCGATCGCGGCCTGCTGAACATTCAGCCCCGGAAACGAAGGCAAAAGACTGGGGTGAATATTGACGATCCTTTCCGGGAATGCACGAATGAAATCGGGCGAAAGCAGCCGCATGTATCCCGCAAGGCAAACCAGTTCGACACCGCGCGCCTTGAGTGCCGCGACGATCTCCGCATCATGCTCGGCCCGCTTGCGTCCAGCACGCTCAATGACGATCGTTTCCACACCGCGCTCGGCGGCCTTTGCCAAACCCGCGGCATCGGCCTTGTCGCTAATGACGACCGCAACCTCGCTCGCGGGTATCGCGCCGCTCTTTACAGCGTCAACCAGGGCGACCATGTTCGACCCGCGGCCGGATATGAGTATTCCTATTTTCACTAAATCTCGGGTGGGATCAGAAGAATTTTAGTACTTCAAACGACTCCGCATCAAAGATCACTTCCGGAAGCTTCGGATTCTGCACATACTGGACCGAAGTGAGTCGGTTCGGTTCGGTGACACGTGTCTGGCCGATCTGGAAACCGGCGACCGTCGTTTCCGCGATCAGCCAAGGCTTTCCGTCCCATGTAAAATCGAGCTTGTTATCGTTCGCGTAGTTTCCCTGCGGGATTGCGACCGTAATGTGCAGCGGGCAGTATAGCAGCCGGTATTCCTCGCCTATCTGCTCCAGCAGCGATGCCAGCAGGATGGTCTTGTTGCTGCAGTCTCCATTTCGCGTCATCAAAGTTTCGCTTGGGCGTTTCAGCTTTTCGCTCGGGGCGACCGCCTCGGTAAAACTGTATTCGATCTCGCTCGAAACAAAATCCACCAGCCGCTGGATGCGTGCCTCGCGGTTGTCACCCACGTCTTTCAGGAGTGAATCAACCAACCGCTTTAGCGAGGGCTCACCGGGCTTTGCGACCATGATACCGTGGTTGGCAAAGACCATCTGCGGCTCGTCCTTTCGCGACGGGGCCTTTGTGATCATCTTTCCGCCGTATAGTTGAGCACTCGTTGCAAGCTCGCGAAGCTCCCCGAGGCTTGCGGAGTAATTAACGGCGGAGAACGGAATGCTGATATCGCGGTCAGTCTCAAGACGAAAGTTGTCCGTCGCGGTCTTGAAGAACTTCGCAGCCGCCGGGCCGGGCCGCAACTCGTAATCGTCGAGTCTGATTGTCCCGTTCACCGTCTTTCCGAAATCGACCTTCGAAACATCGGCGATATGTTTCGAAAGAAAGGCCTGAAACTCTTCTTCGCTTGCCTCGGGATAGGTAAAGTAAACCTGCTTTTCTTTCCATGCATATTTTGCGATTCGGCCCCTGCCGAGAAGCTGCTCGCGAAACTCATCACCGGAAAAGCTCGGCTGTGCGAGCAGGAAAACCATCGTTTCCTTGATCTCTGCCGACCTTATCGCGGACATATCGGGCGGTGCTGGGGCCGTGTACCGATAAAGCCCGTATCCAACGCCCCCGAATAGTAAAAACGCCGCGATCACCACGATATAGATCGTCGAGCTCGGGCCTTTTGTTGTGGACGAATTGAAAAGAGTGTCTTCCGGGTCGTGGGAATTGAGATCCATATTTTCTAGTCTTTGTGATGCCTGCTAAGGCAGTTTTGGCAGTTACCGAAATTTCGCACAACACCGAAACTATTTCGGCATCGCCGCGATCTTTGCCAAAAGATCGGTCGCAAATTTATTTCCAGGGGCCAGCTTTAGGGCTTGTTCACAGTCGGCCCTGGATAGGTCATACCTCTTCGTGTCGAAGTACAAAGCGGCTCGAAAGATATAAGCATTTACATATTTCGGGCTCAACTCGATCGCCCGGCTCGCATCTGCGATCGAGAGATCATACATCTTCTTCTTATTGTATGAAATGCTCCGGTCAAGAAATGATTTGGCATGCTTTGGGTTGATCTTGATGGCCTGGTCAAGGTCCGCGATCGCAAGGTCTGGCTTGCCGGTTGTATTGTAGAGCACCGCCCGATTATTCCAGGCTTCCACATAGGTCGGATCCAGTTCCAATGCCTTATTAGCATCCGGAAGGGCGAGCTCATACTGTTTCTTCTTGAAATATACAGTGCTGCGGTTCACGAAGGCTTTCGTGTATTTCGGGTTGATCGAGATCGCTTTGTTGTAATCGGCCAAGGCAAGGTCCAGGTCCCCCTTGTCTGAATATGCGATGCCGCGATTGTAATAGAACTGTGGGTCGTTCGGTGCCAAAACAATTCCCTGCGTGTAATCGGCGATAGCACCTATATGATCGCGAACAGCGTTTTTTGCCAGTCCCCGCTGAAACCACGCATCAAGGTATGACGGCATAAGCACGATCGTCTGCGAATAATCCGCGATCGCCTTTGCATGGTCACCGGAATAGTAATGGCTCTGTCCTCGGTTGAACCAGGCTTGAGCATTCGCCGGATTGAGCCTGATCACCTCTGTAAAGCTAACGATAGCCTGGGGATACTGTTTCCTCTTATATTGCTCAATTCCGACCGCGAGGGTGGCCTCCGCAGTTTGGGCATAGGAGGAAATGCTAAGGGCGAAAAAAACGGTCAGGGAGAAGAAAAGTCTTTTGATCATCTTTATGGGCTATCCGATACTTTATGTTTTTCCAGTCGGTGACGGTCTGTACGCTTCGTTTGGAAGCCGGAAGTAAAGCGGTGGTGAAAGCGACGACATGCTCTATGAGCGATGCCAACGTATTTTACAATAACCTTCAGCATCGCCGCCATATTTTTGCAGTCAGGCCTTTAATTCCAGTGTTTCGTCTTTGGCCAAAATTCTGCGAGCGGCGCTTTCAGGCCTGTCTCTTATACACATCTGACGCTGCCGACGAGTTCCGAA
>JAUCQE010000667.1 GCA_030372865.1 Pyrinomonadaceae bacterium | reverse complement strand
ATCTACACCGTTCGGAACTCGTCGGCAGCGTCAGATGTGTATAAGAGACAGACCTTGAATTTCAATCTGTCAGGGGTGGACCTAACTAAGCCGTCCGCGACAGTGTCCGTGCGTTTCCAAGGGTATTCGTCCGGATTGCATCAGACAGAGATCTTCTTGAACAATCAGCAGTTGACCACTCCCACAAGCGCCGGACAGATCCCTTATCAAATATCGCAGCAGATCCCGACATCGGCTTTGGTGAACGGCCAAAACTCTCTGAAAATGCGGTCAGTCGGCCCCACCGGAGATTTCGTCTTATTCGACTCTGTTTCGATCGGCTTCGACCGAGATCACCTGGCTCTAGGAAATCAGCTTTTCTTTTACGCCCTTAACGACCGGCAGGCTCTCGTGACTGGTTTTGGAACAGCGAATATTCGATTGTTCGACACGACTTACGAAGGCGACCCGTATGAGTTTACAAACCTTTCCATTCAAGCTGACGGAGCCGGCTTTCGGCTTAATGTTCCTGCGCAAAAATCTAAAGTGCTCTACGCCGTCGAGGCGAGTGCAGTGAACTCGCCGGTGTCTGTCGATCCGATCAATCCTGAGATGCTCGGAGTGCCCAGCCATAGTGCCGATCTGGTCATCATCGCGTATCGGACACTGCTTGGTGAAGCGGAGGAGTGGGCCAACTATCGTCGGTCACAGGGAGTATTGGTAAAGGTTATCGACGTCGACCAGATCTTTGAGGAGTTTAATTATGGCGTTTTGAAAGCCGATTCTATAAAGGCATTTCTTTCGTATGCCCATTCGAATTGGCAGAACGCTCCGGAGTACGTGCTATTGATTGGTGACGCATCTTTCGATTCCAGGAACTACTCAGGCACTGGATTCTTTAACTTGGTCCCCGCAAGGATCGTAAATACGCTTTTCAGTGAGACCGCTAGCGACGAGTTCCTTACCGATTTTAATAATGACGGATTATCAGAGATCTCGGTTGGGCGCATACCGGGAAGGACTCCGGCGGCCATTGCTTTAGCTCGAGACAAGATGGTCCGTTGGGAGAGCGGGTTGAATAATCTAACTTCCCGCGGCGCTCTTTTCGCATTCGATAATCCGGACGGCTACGACTTCGAGGGCATGAGCAATCGGTTGAGGCAGCAATTACCGGCAAACGTCCCCTCGACAATGGTAGGACGTCCGCAGGCAGACGCTCAGGCAGCACTATTGACCGCGATGAACACTGGAAAATATGTGACTAATTATTCGGGGCATGGTTCGACTGGAGCTTGGGCTGCATTATCGTTCTTTTCGGTCTTCAATGTCTCCTGTACGAACGGACAGACTTATTGCGTTAACCACCCGAACAACGAGACTCTGTTTACATTGCTCACTTGTTTGAACGGTTTCTTCCACAACCAAAACGCCGACAGCTTGGCGGAAGCTCTTCTTTTTACGAACAATGGCGGAGCGGTCGCGGCCTGGGCTTCGACAGGCGAAACGACACCTGATGTTCAAGAGGTTATGGGCCAGCGTTTTTACCAGCAACTTGGAGCAGGAAACATTTTGCGGCTGGGCGACCTGATCAAAGATGCTAAAACCCAGATCCCGGCGGGTGTTGACGTCCGTCTTTCATGGGCTCTTATCGGAGATCCGATGCTGAAAATGCATTAGTTAGATCAACTGCATAGAGCTCTGTTGATATGCTGCGGCAGTTTCACTCTAAGAAAAAGGAGGGGCGAGTTATCGCCCCTCCTTTCTTTCTGTCCAAGTGTTGACCTCGAACAGGTCCGTCGACTTAGTACGCCGGGACCGGGGTGTCGGTACCGAAGCCGAAGATGATCGAGGTATAACCATTCAACTCGGTGCCGCTTCTCAGGATATGCCATCCACCGTCGGAAGGACGGAAGACCGCAAGGTCCGTACGGCCGTCACCGTCGTAATCGGCCTCGACAGGTACATCTGTTGACAGTCCGAATCCGGTGGCGAGGTATCCGTCAGTGGATCTGAGCAGATGCCAGGTTCCCGAGCGATACACCGCCTGGTCGTACTTGCCGTCGCCGTCATAGTCACCTACAACCGGCCTGTCGCCTGCGATGCCGAATTGGACAGCACCGAAGCCTGCCTGGGAACGCAGCATATACCAGACGCCGTCACGGTAAACCGCCGGATCTGACCTGCCGTCACCGTCAAAGTCGGCCGCTACCGGAATATCTGTCGATATACCGAAGCGTACGCTCATAACGGTTCCGCCGCTCTGGTTCATGTACCAGGTTCCGTCGGACGGACGATACACGACCATGTCGGCCTTGCCGTCGCCGTCGAAGTCACCGGTCTGCGGAATATCGCCGGCAATACCGAAGTTGACCTGACGGTAACCCGTGGTCGATCCGAGTACGTGCCATTCGCCATTACGGTAAACTGCATAATCGGTTTTTCCATCACCGTCATAGTCAGCCGGAACGATACGATCCGTCGAGATGCCGAACGTCGTCGCACTAGCTTGTCCGCCCTGGGAGCTTGCTGCATACCACCAGGTTCCGGTTTCTGCCCTGAAGACCGACGGGTCTGACTTACCGTCGCCATCAAAGTCATAAGGTGCCCTTACACTCGCCGGTGCGGGTGTCGAGGCCACATTCGTGAAGACTACGCTGTTGATCACATCGCCGCCGCGAAGACCACCGGTACCCGACAGTGTAGCCGTCCGCGTGCCAAGATTCACGGTCAAACCACCCGTCAGACAGGTCGGACAAGAGATCGCGGATACACTCGTATTCGCAACCGCCCGTTCAACGATATTTACCGTTGAGCCAGCGTTCAAGCCGCCGCCCGGGAAGTTCGACGCATCAACGAATGCACAGAATCCGCCCTGGTCGGCAGGGCCTGCACTTACCGTTACGGCCGTAGTCGAAGCCGGGAAGATCGGACCATTCGGGCTGTTCGGGCTAACCAATGTAACATCGAATGTAAACGAGCCGGTCAATCCGCCGCCGCCGATCTTGCAAACCTTGAGGGCTGCCGGACTGAAGCGGTAATCGACGAATTCGACCTCGACAACACCTCCACGTGCCGGTACTGCTGCACGTGCGATGTATGCCGTTTCTCCTTCGGTTCCCGGTTCGAGATCCGGATTAGGATTGAAGACGCCGGCAGAGAAGCCCGATGTCGAGAGTATTCTCGATACCAGGAGTGTACCTGCAGGCTGCGGTATCGTGTTAGCCGGTGAAACGCCGAGTTCCCAAATTCGAACCGGTGTTCCGTTGACGAAAGTCTGGAATTCTGCGAATCCAACACCACCGCCAAAGCCGGGAACAAATGCACAGTTTCCACCCGTTTCGGGTGCTCCGGCACGAACATCGACGATCCTTTCGACGGGACCGTAAACGTTCGTCTGCGGAGGTGCGGGAAGCGTCGCTCCGGTTCCCCTGACGAGGAATCGGAACAGTGTGTTCACGGGGACGCCCGGTCCGGCAATTTTACAGACCTTGACCAGGCCGCCTGCTGAACGGTTAACAAAGTTGATCAGTGTCTCATTTGCGGGTGTGCTGCCCGCCACGACAACGACTGTGATATAACCGCCTCCCGGTGCCGCTACGATATTTCCATTGGCATCCACAATCGAGCCAAGTACTTCCGTACCGACCTCACGGTTTTGCGGAAACGTATTTGCACTTTCGAGGAAGTATCCCGCCCTCGGCAGTTCGCTAACACGAACAGTTGCAGGGTTGCCGGGATTTCCGACTGTGACAGCGATGGGTGCTGTACATTGTCCGACCGGAGCGACGAACTCCTGAAGAATGCGGTTTGTGGGGTTCTGGGTATTCGTCGTGTAAACGCCTTCGATGGTGTAACGGAAGAATCCGCTGACATCCGGATCGGGCGTTCCATTATTCATTGCACGCTGCTTACAGATCTCTATGTATCCGGTGATCGCAGCCTGGTTCGTGAAGCGAAGCGTTAGCTGTTCCGCGGGTCCGCCTTCGACAACGTTGATCACCGCCGTGCGGGCCGCAAGGTTCACGGTTCCAAGGGTTGAGGTAGAATTCGGCGTAATAACGTCGACCCCTACCAACTGGAAATTACCGGTAAACGAGCCACTCGGGATCAGTTGGCCGGTGTTCAACTCCGTGATCGTTGCCGAGCCGGCCGGCACATTGATCGGTGCGGAGCAGGATCCGACGGGAACTGCGATCGTTCCGGCCACGCCGGTCACCGTGAAGTTGAAGATCCTGTTGCTGATGTCGGTCGTTCCGGTCTGTGCTTTACAGATCTGGAGCGTTCCGGTTCCGCCGCCCAGGGTGTTCTGGTCGAGCGAGACCTCACCGAGCGCGAGTGTCTTACCCCGGACGTTCGAGCCGGTTCCGGCTACGATACTTTCCCGGGAGATCACGTTTGCCTTGAAGTCGATGCCGTTACCGATCGTGACGTCATCGCCAGATACGAAATAGACGTTCTCGGCTGTTGCTCCACCGAGCAACTCGATCGTCGTTCCTTCGGCTGCCTGCATCGTACCGGGCATGCGGACGATAAAGACGGCCGAAGCATCGCCTTTTGCGTCAAATCCGACGTTGCCTGAGAGCAATTCACCCGAGGGCATACAGTAAACGCCCGGTTCGAGTGTCCGGCCGGTGAGATTGGAGGTCTCCAGGTCAGTACATGGCAGTTGCATAAACGCGTCGACGGATTTCGTCAGGTCGTTGCGTGCAGCAAGGCCCACGGCACCGCCAGGAGCGTTACCCGAGTTTCCGCGGACAACGGTAGTACCGAGACCATTGATTCCGCGGTTTCCGTATACCGTAAAGTTGCTTGCGGACCTCAGGTTGATTGCATAGTCGATCATCGCTCTTGTAGCCACCTCGCCGGCGGGTTCTTCTTGAACAGCCGGAGTTGCCTCGACAGGTGTCGAGACCGGTGAGCCCGGAAGCTGCATTGCAACTATCAAGGCAAAAGCGAGTAAGGAAAGGATCGCCGCGACCATAATGGTCGTGCGACTTCCGGAACGGGAACTCCGGATGCTCATACTCTTGGTTTTCATTTAAAAGGTTCCTCCTCGAAAAGAAGTAAAACGGCTGCCGAGTTATCGGACTAGCCGAACGGGCTTAACCGATACATAAGGTCAGCGACCTTTTATAACGGCCCGAATGGGCAAACTTCGCCTTTTTCGGTTGTAGTGACGGCTTGAGACTATTCGTAACGAGGATCGAAGTTTGTCGTTTGGATTACAAAACCCATCAGAAGTCGAGGAATCGCGGGCATACGTATCCCGCCGTGTTGCGAAATCGGGCATCGATAGGCGTGCGACAAACGACGGAAAATAAAAAAGGCCGCAGATTGCGGCCTTCGATCTTATGGTACTCGCGGCAGGAGTCGAACCTGCGACTTCTTCCTCCGGAGGGAAGCGCTCTATCCACTGAGCTACGCGAGCATCTTAGGTATTGTAACCGTAATTACTTCTTCGGTTCAATACGAACGGTCTTGATCTTGACGGGTTCGACCGGGCGTTCTCCTTCTCTGGGCTGGACGCCGGAGATCGTGCGGACGTTGTTCATTCCGTCGATAACCTTGCCGAAGATCGTGTATTTGTTATCGAATCCCTGCTCTCGCTTGAGAGTAATGAAGAACTGGGAATTCGCCGAGTTCGGGTCGCTGCTTCGTGCAGCACCGACGATACCCGTGTCGTAGGGAATATCGGAGAACTCCGCAGGAACGTTCGGCTTGTTCGAGCCGCCCGTACCGTCATTCGCTGGGTTATCGTCCTTCGAGTTAGGGTCGCCGCCCTGGATCACTGACTGGTTGATCCGGTGGAAGGTAACGCCGTCGTAGAAACCTTCGCGTGCCAACTCCTTGAAACGTGCAACGGCTTTTGGTGCGATGTTGGAATAGAGTTCGATCTGTCTCTTATACACA
>JAUCQE010000666.1 GCA_030372865.1 Pyrinomonadaceae bacterium | reverse complement strand
CGCTGTCTCGTGGGCTCGGAGATGTGTATAAGAGACAGGAATAACTCCTCAACAGCTGATTCCTCGACGATCTTCCCCGTGTACATTACGCAAACTCGGTCCGCTGTTTCCGCGACGACACCAAGATCGTGCGTAATTAGAAGCACGGCAAGTTTCCTGGTCCGCCGCAGATCGTTCAGAAGTTCGAGGATCTGAGCCTGGATCGTCACATCCAATGCGGTCGTCGGTTCGTCAGCGATCAACAATTCTGGGTCACAGGCCAATGCCATAGCGATCATGACCCTCTGCCGCGTGCCGCCTGATAATTGGTGCGGATAATCGTTTGCGCGCCGTTCCGGCGACGGTATCGCGACCTCTCGCATCGCTTCGATCGCCGCGGCCTGCGCAGCCCGCTTGTCCAGTTTTCGATGGAGCCGCAACGCCTCCGCGATCTGTTCCCCGACCGTGTATACGGGGTTAAGCGACGTCATCGGATCCTGAAAGATCATCGCGATGTCGTTGCCGCGGATCTGCCGAAGCCTATCGATGCCGGCAGTAGTCAGTTCCTCGCCTTTGAATTTGATCGAGCCGCCCGCAATTCGCCCGGGCGAGGAGATCAGGCCCATTATCGAAAGCGCAGTGATAGACTTTCCGCATCCCGACTCGCCGACAAGCCCAAGCAACTCGCCCTCGTCAATGTGGAAACTGACGTCGTTTACCGACTTCACCAAACCGGCGCGGGTCGGAAACTGTGTTTGAAGATTTCTTACCTCGAGAAGACGGGACATAAGAAGAATACTGAACTCGTCCTACTAGAGCACTACCAATTGAAAAGGTAATCTCGCGTCTGAACGATCGTAACCGGGCTACCGTCGACCATACGCGGACGAAATTGAATCTGCCTTGCGGCCTTAATGGAGGCTTCTATCAGACCCTTTCGCTCCATCCTGCGGCGGTTCTCGTCGTCGGGATTAATGCAGACAATAGTACCGATCGTACCGTCGCTTCTGTACTAAAACTTTATTCTTAACCAACCTGTCTCTTATACAAAAAACCGACCCCACGAGACAGC
>JAUCQE010000665.1 GCA_030372865.1 Pyrinomonadaceae bacterium | reverse complement strand
GACCGCCGTCTGCAACCTCGGCTCGATCAACGTTGCTCGGTACGTAGCAGACGGCCAGTTCGATTACGATAAGCTTCGCCGCAACGTCCGCACGGCCGTCCGCCAGCTTGACCGCGTCATCGACCTTAATTACTACGCGATACCGAGCACGGCCGAGTCCAACAACCGGTGGCGAAATATCGGCCTCGGCGTGATGGGTTTGCAGGACGTTTTCTTCCAGCTTCGTCTGCCGTTCGATTCTGATGAAGCCCGAAAGATCTCAGCCAAGATACAGGAAGAGATCTACTTTGCCGCACTTGATGCATCGTGCGACCTCGCTATCGCAAAAGGAGCTCATCCGTCGTTCCCCGAAACGCGTGCGGCCCGCGGCGTGCTCCAGTTTGACCTTTGGGGCGTCGTGCCCGAGGACACAGCACGCTGGGATGCTCTTCGCGAAAAGATCAAAGCGAACGGCCTCAGGAATTCGCTGATGATCGCCATCGCCCCGACCGCGACCATCGCCGCCATCGCCGGCAGCTACGAATGCGTCGAACCGCAGGTCTCGAACCTCTTCAAACGCGAGACGCTTTCGGGCGACTTTGTACAGATCAACAAGTATCTCGTCAGGGAACTCAAGGCCGCCGGAATGTGGAACGACGGCATCCGTACGAAGATCAAGCTCGGCGAGGGTTCGATCCAGGACATCGCCGAGATACCGGCAGACCTGAAGGCGATCTACCGTACTGCGTGGGAGATACCGATGCGTTCGCTCATCGACATGGCCGCCGACCGCGGAGCCTTCATCGACCAGAGTGCATCGCTCAACCTCTTCATGGAAAGCCCGAACATCGGCAAGCTTTCATCGATGTACATGTACTGCTGGCAGAAGGGACTCAAAACGACGTATTACCTTCGCTCGCGTCCGGCAACGAAAATCAACCAGGTCGCCGCCGGCGACAACGCCGCCGCAGCCGCCGAGCCGAAGAAAACATACACGGACGAGGAAGCACTGATCTGCTCACTCGAAAACCCGGAAGCATGCGAAGCATGCCAATAAAGTAAGAGTGACGCGTTTACGCGTTCTCTTGCACGGTGAATTTCAAAGATTTGGGACGCCTAAAGGCGTCACTCTAACGAAGATTATGTTGCTAGATCCAGGATTCAACCTCACACTTCGCCCGATGCAGTATCCGGACTTTTATGAAATGTACCGGAACGCGATCAAGAACACTTGGACCGTCGAGGAAGTCGATTTCTCGATGGACGTGACGGACCTGCGTGCCAAGATGACGCCGGCTGAGCGGCATTTGATCAATCGTCTCGTTGCATTCTTCGCGACGGGCGATTCGATCGTTGCCAACAACCTGGTGCTCAATCTTTATAAGCACATCAACGCACCTGAGGCCCGCATGTACCTTTCGCGGCAGCTTTACGAGGAAGCTCTGCACGTGCAGTTCTACCTCACGCTGCTCGACACGTACATCCCGGACCACAAGGAACGCGAGGCAGCATTTGCCGCGATCGAGAACATTCCCTCGATCCGCAAAAAGGCCGAGTTCTGCATGAAGTGGATCGATTCGATCAACGACCTGCAGTCGCTCGAGACTAAAGAAGACCGTCGCCGGTTCCTGCTGAACCTTATCTGTTTCGCGTCGTGCATCGAGGGCCTTTTCTTCTTTGCCGCGTTTGCTTACGTTTACTTCCTGCGGTCAAAAGGACTGCTCCACGGCCTCGCGTCCGGAACCAACTGGGTCTTCCGCGATGAGTCGTGCCACATGAACTTCGCCTACGAGGTCGTAAAGAAAGTGCGTGCCGAAGAGCCCGATCTTTTCGACGCCGAAATGGAGCGTCAAGTCGCGTTGATGCTCGACGAAGCCGTTGAATGTGAACTCCAGTTCGCCGAGGACATTCTCTCGGGCGGCGTGGCCGGCCTCTCAGTTTCGGACATGCGGCAGTACCTCGAGTTCATCGCTGACCAGCGTCTTGCGATGCTCGGCATCCCGAAGGTCTACAAGGCAAAGAATCCGTTCGCGTTCATGGACCTCCAGGACGTCCAGGAACTCACGAACTTCTTCGAACGCCGCGTCGCCGCCTACCAGGTCGCCGTCGCCGGCGAGGTCAGCTTCAGCGAGACCTTCTAGAGCCGATTTTAGAAATGTCCAGAGGGTTCATCGTCAATTAACAAGCAGAGGGGAGACCGTTTTCGATGAAGAACATTTCAGAAAGTTACAGACTCATAAAAATCTGCATTGTTGCCTCGATCGTAGCCGCTGCTTTCGCATCTGCGTGCTCCCGCTCGGAATATCAGCAAACCAAGGACGCCTTTGAGGAAAATCGATCCAAATTTGAAGCGATGCTGCCTCAATGGTCAAAATTGGTCGAGGCGAAAAAAGAGGGATTTAAGGAAATTCCGGTGCAGCCTTTGTCCGGCAAGATGGTGCTGCTCGGACGTACCATTGATTCGATGACTAAAACTGATGCTAGCGCGTCCCTGCATCCAAGGAATGCAGACTTTTACAGCAGCGGTTTTTTAGCGTCGAAACCAGACGAGGTTGCGACCGTCATTTTCATTCATCAGCTGGCGGATCAATTCAAGCTTTACGAGAAGAACAAGGTATATTCGCACGACAAGTACCAAGTATACTTGGTCGACGCAAAGTCGGGTGAATTGAAAGGCTCGAGAGAACTGAAAGTCGATGAGAAGTTCGATCCGCCGAATATTCTTAAGGACACCACTACTATTGCACCGGACGAAAAGCTAAAGGAGTTCATACGGACGCTGCCGTTTGGGAAATGAGCCACTGGATACCCTGCTTAGAAGACCATATTGATAGCGATTTGCTGCTATATCCGGCAAGCCACCTTTGAGAAATCTCGAGTTGCAACAAGCTTGGGCTGGCGGGACATAGATCCGCCGGCCCGTATTATTTTGAGCCTCTTTTGGCTAAGCCGACGCGTAATGTAGCTAGGACAAGAGAGCGACAAAATGCTATGAACTGTACAGCAGGTTCCATTGCCGGGGTGATTGCGATCATATTGTCATTCCTACCTGGTGTTCTTGCGCAGCCGGCAGCCCAATATCGATTGGGGCTGAGCTTCGCTAGCAGTATTGTTTCGAATAAGGAACAATTCGAATTTTCGATCGGAAACGAGCGGGTCATCTTGAATTCCGCGAATCCCGTCGTCTATTTCCGAAAGACGTTCGCTCCCGGCGAATCATATCGAGTAACACAGGTTTCCGGCCCACGTCAGTGCGATCTACAGGGTCAGAATACCGGCACCTTTTCCAACGCCGACTTGGTCATATCGGCCCGCTGCGGTAACCCGCCTTTCACGCTTTTCAAGTTGCAGGTTTCGGGCATCGAAAGCGGCGAGGTGCTCAGGTTCGCCGACAACTATCGGCGGACATCTACGAGATCCTTTTCTTCAACTTCAAACCTCGGCGGTTTTCCGCAGGGCGACGACTACATCATCACGCAGACCGCCGGCCCGCGGCAGTGCCGAATGATACTCGCCCAAGGCGTTGTTCCTGCCTCGCCGGTCACGGTGCAAGCCGACTGCGCGCGGACGACACCCGGCGAGACACCGGCCCCGGCCCCGGCTCCGAACCCGACGAATACGTTTCCGGCTTTCGATCTGGTAACCCGCAACGCTGATGACAAGGTCGTTGGGACCTTTTACGAGACCTTCACGCCGGTCATCGGTGGCAAGGGAGCCGACGAGGGGCGATATGTGGCCTATGTAACGTACGCAAAGGGCCTCGGCGGCGGCAGCGGAAAGTACCGGCAGGTTGTATGGCGAGATCGCAAGACCGGCGAGACT
>JAUCQE010000664.1 GCA_030372865.1 Pyrinomonadaceae bacterium | reverse complement strand
CCCCCCCCCCCCCCCCCCCCCCCCCCCCGCCCCCCCCCCCCCCCCCCCCTCTACAGGATGTCGGGCAGCGTCCTTCTTCGTTGCGCCTACGAGGTTAGCTGACGGGCTGGAAGCGAAGAAGTCTTCTTCTGAAATTCAGATACGCCCCGGCTTTGCGAACCGCAAAGCTATTGGATCCCCCGCGTCGATCATTTGCGTGATCGGCTTCGGCATTTAGATTTTTGAAAGGATACCGAAACGAGCCTGGAAAAGGCAAGCCCTTTTTGCTCAGGTGCGTTTGGGGACACGGAGCCGAAGAGCACCGGGAACGACCTCATAAACCGCCGGAAGGCGGCCGGGAAGTTCACCGTCGACCTCGATGTGGATCTCGCTGCCGTCGGCCGAACGAGCCTCGATGCGTTTTGCGCGGACCGACTTAACCTCGGCGAGGTCCGTATGCGTACCGCGATAAAGCGTATAGGAATTAAGAATGATCTTCGCGGTGTTGATATCGCCGACATTGACGACATCGAGGAAGCCGTCGGCGAGTTTAGCGTCGGGTGCTATCATCATGCCGCCGCCAAAGTAGCGGGCGTTGGCGATGCAGAAGTTTATGGTCGCAAGCTGCTTTTCCGGCTTGTCGTCGATCTTTACAAGAACGTTTGTCGAATCCATGCCGACGACTTCCTGCAGGGTCGAAAGAGCAAAACTCGCGCGGCCCCGAACGGTGTCGAGCGGCAGCCAATCGAGCGATGTTGCGCCTTTGACGCGTTCGATTATCGAGGCGGCGAGGCCGAACGAAGTGACGTTAAGGAAATAACGCGATGCCTGTTCTCCGTTGTGATCGACGAAGGTAACGCGGCCGACGTCGATCGAACGAGTCTCGCCGTCGCGAAGCGCGCGTGCGATATCACGCGGAGTCGTCGGAAGGCCGATGGTGCGGCGGAAGTCGCCGCCTGTGCCGGAAGGAAAGATGCCGAGTTCGGTGTCGGTCCCGGTCCCGCTCTGGAGAATGCCGTTCGCGATCTCATTGATAGTGCCGTCGCCGCCGCAGGCGATGATGAATCTGCGGCCCGCTTCGCATGCCCGCTTCGCGAGTTCCATACCGTCGCCGGGCCCTTTCGTAAAAGCGACGTTGAACGGCCCGAAATGCGTGCGGAGATCTGCCGCGATCGCCGACCATTTGTCACGCGTCGCACCCGCAGCGGACTTCGGGTTGACGATGATAAGCGGCGGCAGGCCGTTACTTGAAGTAGATCTGCTTGTTCTCTCTGACAAAATCGGCGATCTCCTTGATCGTCTTAAATTCGGAGACGCGGATGTTTCCGTCCTCGTTGGTGGTGAACCCCTTGCCGGTATTCACATAGACAGTGTTTTCGTTATATGCCGCACTTTTTGCGGAGCACTTTCCGGCGACGATGACATCGATAAGCTTGTCGTCGTTAAGGTCCTGAAATGCGACGCCCTCGACCCAACAGCCGAAGGTCGCACCGTTGAATTGGTTCGGGAAGTCAGCGACCTTTTTGTTGCCCTTGTAGATCGCGAATTCGGATTCCATCGGCGGGTCGTCAAACTCCGGGTTATGGGCGGTGACGAAGCACGAACCTTTGTAAGGTTCGAATTCGATCGCGAAGGTCTGCGACTTGAGCACAACGTTGTCGCCGGTGTCGGTTTCATAGCACAGCTCTCGTGCAGCCGCGGTGCCGAGAGCACTGGGTGTTGACCCGCCGCCTGCCTCAGCGGGCGGAGCGGTGTTCTTAGGGGCATCGGCGAGCGCGGTGCTTTTCGCTGCGGGCGAGGGCGATGCCTCGTTTGCCGCGGGCTTTGAGCCGAACGTACAGGCCGAAAACAGTGCTGACGTTACAATTAAAGCTGTGTAAAAAACTTTCATGAGAACACAAAATTATGCGAGTTTGGCAACTGCGGTGTCAATCCGCATCGCCAAACCCGCAATTCGCTGAGCAAAAGGTTATTCGCCGTGGCTGCCGTGGCCCATTTCGCCGATGCGGACGAAGCCGTATCTTTGTGTTGAACCGGTCGGGTAGGCGTTTGTCGCGAAGACATCGCCGGGCATTCCGCCGCCGATCGAACGGAAAAAGAGATCGTCAGGCCGCGGGCGGTTCATCCCGTTGAACTTAAATTCTTTGGAAGCCGATGCCATAAAGCTCTCGATCGCCTTCATCTCACGCGGAAGAGCTTTGGTCATCCATTCGACGCCGTTCTCCGTAACGAGCATGTCGTCTTCGATGCGGACGCCGATGTTCTTGTAGCGTTCAAACACCGGGCCGACCTTCTGACGGAACTCACGGTATTCGGGCGTGTCCGGAAGATAGTTCAGCGCATCCTCGCGGATGTAAATGCCGGGTTCGTTGGTGAAGATCATTCCGGGAGCTAGCGGCGTTCCGTAGCGTCCGACGTCGTGAACGTTCATGCCCAGCCAGTGGCCGAGGCCGTGCATGTACCAGATGCCGACCTGGCGGCCGTCCTTTTTCGTGATCAGGCCGAGATCGAAAAGTCCGTCCTCGATAACTTTTCTTGCTGCTGCCGAAAGATCGGCGAACTGAGCACCGGGTTTCGTCAGTTTTGCAACGGCTTCCTGTGCGTTGTAAACGATCTGGTAGATGTCGGCCTGTTCCTTGGTGAACTTGCCGTTGACCGGAAACGTGCGGGTAATGTCGGCGGTGTAATGCCCATATTCGGCACCGACGTCCATCAGCAGAAGCTGGCCTTTCACGATCGGGCTCTGCGATTCCGAATAATGAAGCGTGGTCGCATTCGGGCCGCAGCCGACGATGGACGGGTAGCCCCAGTAATCAGCATTGCGGCGGCGGAAGGTATATTCAACCTCGGCCTGTACCTCGTATTCCCAATCGGCACGGCCGACCATCGCCATTGCACGCATGTGAGCCTCGTTGGTGATGTCGATCGCGTGCTGCATGATCTTGATTTCGTACGGAGACTTGATCAGGCGAAGCTCGTCGAGGATCGGGCGGGCATTTTCAACCTTGAACCCGGTGAGCTTGGCGGCGAAATCGCGTTCGCGGGAATACTCGGCGATACCATTCGAATCGCGTTCGTTGTTAGGCATCAGAAGGTAGATCGTGTCGCGTGCGGTGTCGATACCGACGCCGCTCTTCGCCGCAAACTGCTGTTTGTTTCCAAGGGCGGTGAAGAACGCGGTCTTTTCGGCAGCGTCAATGATCTGGGTGATGCCCGAAATGCGGGTTGCATCCTCGTTCGAGTACATCCGGCCTTCCCACGTCTCGAACTGCGGGTTTCGCTTCGGCAGGAAAAGGTACTCGCTGACCGCGCCGCCGGATTTCGTCATGACGAAAGCCGAGTTGGCCTGTTTAAGGTTCGTGAGGTAGAAAAGATTGTTCTCCTGCCGGAAAAAGAAATCGACATCGCCCGCGTAGTTACGCGGTTCGGCCGCCCACAGCACGAGGATGCTGTTGTCCGCCATCTTGGCAGCAACGGCAGCACGGCGGCGGGCAAGCTCGGCCTGACGTTCGGCGTCGGTGAACTCCGGTGCCGGCGGCGCGACCTTGATCGACGGGCCTTTCGGAAGCGTTTCCGAAAAGACGGCGACCGAAAGGCCGGACAAAAGAAACGCAGCGATAATGATCCAAATAACGACTTTTTTCATTTAACTACCTCAACGGGAATGTCCTTTACTGCCAGGTTGCCGAAGAAATCAACTGCATAAACCCTCACGGTGTACGGCCCGGCGGCGAGCTGCGAGGTGTCGAGAAACCCCTCTTCAGAGCGATAGCCGTCGACGATATTGGTGACGGCGAAATTGAAACGCGTCTCGCCGGTGGCTCCCGACCGGCTGCCGACGGCGTACGCGAACTTTACCGCTTCCGGAACCGGCATCCGTTCGAATGTGATGTTCCAGCGTTCGGGCTCTGCCGGCAGGCTGCCTTCGCTGCCGATCGCCCAGCCAAGCTTATATGGAGCCAGCCTTCGGCGTTCGGCATTTCCATCTTTTCGATCGTATGCGCGGACCGAGATTCGCACGCGTCCGGTTATTTTAATACGTTCTTTGGTCGCAACTGTTTCAATCGGCTGCCAATTCTGGTCAAAAAACGATGCGCTTTCGATGACGGGTGAGATAGCGTCCGACACGCCTGGGAGTATCAAAGCGTCGAGCGCGTTCATTTCGGCACCGGGCCGGCCGGCGATGAGGTGAACGTGATTGAGTGCGTTTAGTGTGCCGATCGGCTCGCCCGCACGGAACTTTGTGCCGCGCGGCACGCGGACGCCGGTCAAGCGGCCGCCGGTTTCTTCAAATAGGAATCGCGGGTCGCCGAACGGGCGATCGTATGCCGTCCGGCCAATATTTATATGTATGTAGCCCATCGTCGGCATCCGGATCAGCTCGCGGAGCGTTTCAAAGTTTTCGACCGCCGCCGGATCGAGGACCTTTTCGTCGCGTACGAAAGTCGCCGTTTCGCCGTAACCGCCGACGATGTCGAGGCCGTTATGGAACCAGACCTGTGACTCGCTATCGACGATCTCGCCGCGGATCTCGCCGAGGGTTCCGGCTATCTCGCGGGTGCGTCCCGGCGGGTCGTATGGCCAGCGGCCCGGCGAAAGCTGTCGAAACTCCGACGCATTGTAACGCAGTTTTGCTATTTCATCGGCAGTGATCTCCGGTAAATCGGCGTCGCTCGTGAAACGACGGACAAGCTGATTATCACTATCTGCAACGTAGACGTCGCCGGCGGCCGTGACCGCGATGCCGGACGGACGATTGAAGCGTGCGGAAAGCGCAATGCCATCGCTCAGCCCGCGGCGAGTTTCGGAGATAGTCTCGATGATCGGGAACTGACGGCGGCCGAGAACGCGGATCGAGTTGCCGTCGGCGATGTAGATGATGCCCGTCGCGCTAACGCTGATCGCGGTTGGTTTAACGAAAGCCGACTCCGCCGGAATGCCATCGATCGAATCGTCCGGGCCTTTGCCCGCCAGCGTCCAGGTGCTGCCATCCGGTTCGATGGCACGCAAACGGCGATTACCGGAATCAGCCACGATGACGCGGCCGTCCTTCCACATTGCCAGCCCGAGCGGTGTGTCGAATCGGGCGTCGCGGCCGTCGGCAAATCCTTTCACAGAACCTGCGAGCGTCCTGACAACGCCGGCTTCGATCACGCGGATGCGATCATTATAACTATCGGCGACGAAGACCTTGCCGTCGTCGGCCACCGCAATACCGACCGGTGCCCGGAAAGTCGCCGACGCGGCGGGGCCGTCGTCGGAACCCGCTACGTTCTCGGTGCCCGCGACCGTTGTGATTGAGCCGTTTTCGTCGACCGCCTTAATTGTGTGGGTGCCCGCGTCTGCGACATACAAACGGCCGTCAGGTCCGAAGGCAATTCCCGAAGGTGTATCGAGTCCGGCGGCGAATGTCGAGATACTGCCGTCCGCCGATACCTTCATAATGCGTCCCGAACCACCATCGGAAACAAAAAGAACGCGGTTTCGCTCGGCGATGCCAAAGGGTTCCTCGATCTCACGGGCCTTCCCGGCAACCGTTACGACACGTTGAGGAAAGCCGATCTGCGGTGCGTCCGTAACCGTGCAGGACGTCATCGAAATGACGACGGCGGCAAAGATCGCGAGATCGACGCAGCGGCCGACCGATTTGACGTATTCGCGAGATGAGGCGGAATAATAAAAAAACATTCTTCGAGGCCGGGCGGCGAGTTCTGATATTATGTTGGTGCTCAATCTCAAAAATTTCAAATAGGGGGAAGGATTATGTTTTCTTTGCAGGACCTTTTGGGGCAGGATCGCGGAAGCGCGGCACTTGGCGAGATCGCAAACAACGTCGGTGCCGACGGCCTCGGCGGACTGCTCGGCGGATTGCTTGGCGGCGGACAGGCACAGCAAGCGTCCTCAGGAAATGCGATGTTCGATATGGCATCGAGCATGCTCGACCGCGACGGCGACGGC
>JAUCQE010000663.1 GCA_030372865.1 Pyrinomonadaceae bacterium | reverse complement strand
GAAGAAGCCATGGCCGCCGCGATCGGTGCCGGGCTTCCGATCACAGAACCGCACGGCAACATGGTCGTCGACATCGGCGGCGGAACGACCGATATCGCCGTCATCTCGCTTTCAGGCATCGTTTATTCGCGTGCCGTCCGCGTTGCGGGTAACGAGATGGACGAAGCCATCACGCAATACATCAAACGCAAGTACAATCTGCTGATCGGTGAACGCACGGCTGAGGCGATCAAGATCTCGCTCGGTTCGGCGTTCCCGCTCGAAGAACCGCTTTCGATGGACGTCCGCGGACGCAACCTGATCGAGGGTATTCCGAAGACGATCACCATCACCGATGAAGAAGTAAGAGAGGCTCTTTCAGATGCCGTCTCGACGATCATCAACGCGGTCCGCGTCGCGCTCGAGCGTACGCCGCCCGAACTCTCGGCCGACATCGTCGAACGCGGTATCGTTCTGACCGGCGGCGGAGCCCTTCTCAAGAACCTCGACAAGCGTTTGATGATCGAGACCGGCCTGCCGGTAATGATCGCCGACGACCCGCTTTCGTCGGTTGTTCTCGGCACGGGCAAGATGCTCTCTGACATCGAACTTCTCAAGCGCGTCAAGTGGGACAATTCGCTTATGACGGGTAACTAGACAAACGGCGGCGGCTTTCAGGCCGCCGTCCAAGATCGCCTCACGGTAAATGGCAGAACGAAGTCAGCAAGAAGTTTGGAGATTGACGCCGTGGTTGGTGATAGTCCTGCTTCTCGGCAATTTTATCCTCATGGCCTTTGACGCTCGCGTCGAGGGCGGCCAGCGCGTCATTCGCGTCTGGACCCAAACGCTTGCCGATTTCGTTCAGTCGCCTGTTACGACCGTCAGCTCCGCGTTTTCCAATTACGTCACCTCGATAACGCAGCTTCGCTCCGCCCAGAGCGAAAATGATGTTTTGAAACAGCGCGTCCAGGAGCTCGAGATCGAGCTAAAGGGCAACCAGGACCTCACCGCGGAGAACGAACGCCTGCGCGGCCTGCTCGGCCTCAAGGAAGAAGGCAAGTACCGCGTCGTCACGGCCCGGATAATCGGACGCGATCCGTCCGTTTGGTTCGACTCGGCGATAATCGACCGCGGCAGCGGCGACGGCATTAAACTTAATATGCCGGTCGTCACGGATGGCGGGCTTGTAGGCCGCGTCACAGCGGTTGGCCCGCTCACCTCGCAGGTCGACCTTATAACCCGCGACAAGTCCGGACTTGGAGCGGTCATCGGGCAGATCGGTGTTTCACAGGCGTTGGGCGTTGTGAGCGGTACCAGCAAGCAGAACGTCGTAGAGATGCGTTACGTCGCAGGCAGTACAGAGGTGCAGGTCGGACAAGAGGTCTATACGACCGGGCAAGACGGCATCTATCCGGCCGGCCTAAAGGTCGGCGAGATCGTCGATGTCATTTCGGGATCCGCAACCACGCCGCATCAGATCTTCATCCGCCCGAGTGCTCGTCTCGGAGCGATGCAGGAGGTCGGCGTGCTGCTTTACGAGCCGCCGCCGCGAGAGCAGTTCGAGCAGAGTCTTCCGAATGCAGCCAAGCCCGGCAGGAAATAACAAGTTGATGTTTGAGGCCGCTAGTGCGGTCGCATTGGTGTAAATGGAAAACTTAAAGATCACGATAGCTTTGTTGATCGCGGTCGCGCTCCAGTGGACGATGCGTAACGTCGCGGAGCCGCTCGCCTATATCGACTTTGTCCTTATCATCGTGGTCTATGCCGCACTTCAGCGAAACGCGCTTCGGGCCATCCTTCTAGCGACCTTTGCAGGCCTTGCGGTCGACGCCCTCAGCGGCGGCCTTCTCGGGGCCAACGGATTCTCGAAAACCCTTATTGCATATATGGTTTCCGAGCTTGCACGGCGCGTCTATCTGGACAACCTTTTGCTCCGCATACCCGTCATAGCGGGAGCGTGCCTGATAGACGATCTGGTATATTTCGGCGTCCATCGCCTGCTCGGCCAGCCGCCGACCGTGGACGCGGTCGTAACGATCTCTTACACGCTCATCGGTACAATGTTCGCCGGGACGATCTTCTTTTTGATACTCGATTACATTTCAACGGAGCGTATGCGGCCGAGACGACGCGAGATGTTCCCGACGCGCCGGCAAACACGCCGCCGAAACCCTATCAGGTTAGGCAAATAAAAGGGCTTTAGTAGTTATGAAGCTGCAGGAACTTGCACAGAATCTTCCCCTACGCATCGGCGTCATCCAGATCGTCGCGTTTGTCCTTTTGAGCATTCTTGGAGTCCGGCTTTATTACCTGCAGATCGTTCGCGGTGAGTATTACGCCGAGCGGGCCGAGAATCAGCGTATCCGCCTTATCCCGATCCCGGCTCCGCGCGGAGCGATCTTTGACCGCAACGGCAAGATCCTGGTCGACTCTCGCCCGACGTTCAACGTCGTCATCTCTAACGAGCCGCTGAAGGAGATCAAGGTCGAGGACCGCATTGACGACTATGCCTTGGGGCTCAACATGGAGCCGTCGATGGTCGTCGACCGCATCACCACGATCAAGAAGCAGACCGATTTCGAAACCCTCGTGTTGAAAGACAACGCGACGATGGAAGACATCGCGTGGGTCGAAGCGCATTCGCTTGAATATCCCGAGCTCCGAATCGAGCTCCAGCCGCAGCGGTTTTATCCGCACGGGACGATACTCGCGCACGTGCTCGGGTATGTCGGTGAGATCAGCCCGAAACAGCTTGAATCAGAGTCCTGGCAATCAAAGGGAATGCGTCCTGGCGACATCATCGGCAAGGGCGGGCTCGAAGAATATTACGACGAATTTCTACGCGGACGGCCCGGTTTCCGAAAGGTGATCGTCGACAGCCGCGGCCGCATCCAGAGCGAGATCGAGGTTGTCCCGCCGCAGGCAGGCCAGGACCTCGTAACGACGATCGACCTCGACTTGCAGATGGCCGCCGAACAGCAACTAGCGAATTCTGTCACCAAACGCGGAACCATCATTGCGATGCATCCGAAGAACGGACAGCTTCTTGCCCTGGCTTCGCTGCCTTCTTTCGACCCGAACGTATTCGTCCAGGGCAGCAAGACACGAGAGGGAAGGAAACAGATCGCCGAATACTGGCAGGATCCGCAGCGTCCGCTTTTCAACCGTGCCATCCAGGGCCGTTATCCGCCGGGCTCGACGTGGAAGATACCGGAATCGCTCGGGGCCCTTCAGCAGGGCGTGATCACGGTAGAGAATTCAAATATGGCCTGCGGCGGCGGTATCACGATCGGCAACAAATTCACTCGCTGCATGGGCAGTCACGGCTCACCGCCTCTTAGCTACGCGATCACAAAATCGTGCGACGGCTACTATTACCGTCTTGCGCTGAAAATGAAGATCGAGGGGCTGATCGAAATGGTCGAAATGTTCGGCTACGATCAGCGATCCGGTATCGACATCCCGAACGAAAAGGTAAGCCAAACGCCGAAAAGCTGGAAGCCGATCATCGAACGCCGCGAAGGCCGTTGGAGCGACATTCGAACCGTTTACGCGTCGATCGGACAAGACACTGTTGTTGTTACGCCGATCTCGATGCTTCGTGCGGTCGCCTCGATCGGTGCCCACGGAAAAATGTATGTACCGCACTTCCTGCTTGAGTTCAAGGGAATCAGTGCGACCGAGCATTTTCCGGAACGTCCCGGTTTCGGTTTCCAAAAACCTGAGCCGAAAGATATTCCGATGACAGCCGCGCAGGAAAAGGTAATGGTTGACGGTATGTGGGCGGTGGTCAACGGCGGCGGTACTGCCGGCGGCATCAAGATCCCCGGGTTCGACATCGCCGGCAAGACCGGTACGGCACAGGTCGCTGAGCTCGGAAAAGACGTCGGCGACAAGAAGGACCATGCGTGGTTTGTGAGTTTTGCCCCGGCTTATGACCCGGAAATATCCGTCATTGCCCTGATCGAGAACGTAGGTTTCGGCGGCAGCCACGCCGCACCGGCCGTCAAGGGGGTTTACGAGGCCTTCCTCGCGAAACGCGACCCGTCGCTGCTCGCACCTGTCGAAGTAGCAAGCAAGAAGCCGGCGAAAGACAACTCGCCGGGCGCAGTAGATTGATCGGAGCAAGTAGTAAAAGAAAATGGTAGCGATCATCGAACGACGCGATCTACGCGATTTTGACTGGCTGACATCGATCCTGGCCGTCGCGATCGCAGGTTTTGGTATCTGGCAGATCCACAATGCCGTTCCGAGCGAGAGCTATTGGTCGAAACAGCTGATCGGTCTCGGGATCGCGGTCTTCGGTTTCCTGGTCGTTGCCTTCACGGACTATCGCCGCATTATCGACGCGGCACCGTTCTTTTACGCCTTCGGGTTGCTGCTGTTGTTCCTTGTGCTGACGCCGCTCGGTGTCGAGGTAAACGGACAGCAGGCATGGGTACGCCTGCCTATCGTCGGGCAGTTCCAGCCGTCGGAGTTTGCAAAGATCCCGACCGTCCTGATGCTGGCGAAATACTTCGGCAACCGAAAGCCCGGATCGCTGCGGCTCAAAGAAGTGCTGGTCGGCGTCGCGATCCTCGCAGGCCCGGTCGGCCTGATCATGCTTGAGCCGGATGCCGGACAGGCGATGACCTATTTCCCGATCCTCGCGGCCGTGCTCTTTTTGTCTGCCATCAAGATCCGCTACGTCGTCGGCGCGCTCGTGCTGGCGGCGATAATGATCCCGGCGGCGTATATCACCGGCGTACAGACCGGTGTCATCAAAAATTACCAGCGTCAGCGTATCGAGGCGATACTCGACCCCGAAAGCGCCGACCCTCGCGGATACGGCTATCACACGGTCCAGTCGATGATCACGGTGGGCAAAGGCGGGCTTCACGGCATCAAAGGTGATACGGAAACGTCGCAAAGCGTCTTGAAATTTCTGCCGGAGCCGCAAACCGATTTCATCTTCGCGGTAACTGCTGAGAACACAGGCTTTATCGGCTGCGTTTCGCTGCTGCTTGCTTACGCCTTGCTGCTTTCCAGGCTGGTCGCCGGCGCACGCGAGGCTAATGACCGGGCCGGAATGCTTGTTATAATGTCCATTGCGACGGCGTTGACGTTCCAGATATTTATGAACGTCGGGATGACCTTAGGTATTTTGCCCGTCATCGGCGTTCCGCTTCCATTGATGAGCGCGGGCCTTTCGGCGATCTTGTCGACGTTCATCGCGATCGGTTTCGTCGTCAGCATCCGCATGCGGCGGTTCGTAAATTAGTTTTCGCTGGTTGAGGTATTTATGGCGAGAGAGAAAAAGATAGTTGAACGCGAGGTTCGCTCGGTCGAATCAAAGAACGGCTGGGGCAGAAAGATCACATGGTTCGTAATGGCCGTGCTGCTCGCCCTTTCGGCTGGCGCCGTCACCGGCGTTCTGGCCTCGTATTACCTGAACAATTCGCGTTACTCTGTCGAAGTCTCGGCCCTCGCAACGTACCGACCGCCGCAGGTAACGACCATTTATGCCGACGACGGTGAGACCGTGCTTGCGGAATTCGCCATCGAGAAGCGCATCCCGATCAAAGAGGCCGACATTCCACGGAACGTCGAGGACGCGCTGATAGCGATCGAAGACTATCGCTACTACAACCACATCGGTATCGACCCGTATCGCATCGCCGGCGTTATCTTCAAGAACTTTACGACCGGGAAGATGGAGGGTGCTTCGACCATCACGCAGCAGCTTGCGAAGAACCTCTTCCTCTACAAAGATCAGACCTACACGCGCAAGGTCAACGAATGGGCCGTCGCACTCCAGATCGAGCGTTTCTACACAAAACGACAGATCCTTGAGATGTACATGAACTATGTCTTCCTCGGTGCCGGTGCCTATGGTTTCGAGGCCGGTGCGAGGACATATTTCGGCAAGAGTCTGAAAGACCTTTCGCTCGAGGAAGCAGCGCTGCTTGCCGCGATCCCGAAATCGCCGGAGTACTCGCCGACCCGCAACATAGAAAAGGCAAAGACGCGCCGCGATATCGTGCTCGACCAGATGGCGAAGTATTTCCCCGAGCGTTACTCGCAGGCGGAGGTCGACGCCGCAAAGGCTCGTCCGATCAAGCTCGCAGACACGGCATACTACCAGGCACTGCCGAAATCCACGCCGTGGGATTACCCGGTCGAGGAGATCCGCCGTTATCTCGAAGACAAGTACACGACCCGAGTCGCTCAGGGCGGCCTTAAGGTCTTTACCTCGATCAATGTTGAGGCACAGAAGATCGCGACCCGCGTTATCCGCGAACGCCTTCGTGCTTACGATCGCGGCCGCCGCTGGAGATCGGATTACCAGAATATTCTGGTCGATAACGAGAACCAACCGCTTACGGACGAGAAGGAGATCGCGAAACGACTTACCACTTATAAACACGCGGACTGGTACGGCGATGAATACGAAGAGGGCGAGTACATTAAGGGACTTGTCACGCAGCAAAACCCGGGTGCGGACGAAGTCGGCGTTCGCTTCGGCCGTTACAAGGCAGTCGTTCGTGCCGCCAACATGGGCCGCAGCGGAAAGCGTCCGAAGGAAGAATTGAAGCCGGGTTTCCTAGCGGAGTTCCTGATCAAAAAGGTCGACAACGCGAATCAAACCCTTGAGGTCGAACTTTCTCAGGTGCCCGAGATCCAGGCGTCGATCGTCTCGATCAACGCCAAGAACGGCGAGATAGTCGCAATGGTCGGCGGATACGATTTTCAAACTAGCCGCTTCAACAACGCGACACAAGGCCTTCGGCAGACGGGCTCGGCCTACAAGCCGTTCATTTACACGGCAGCGGTCGAGGACGGTATGACGCCGGATATGCTCGTCAGCGGCGCGCCGATCAAACGCGGCGGATGGCAGCCGAGCAACTACGACGGCAGCCCAAGCCACCCGAACGTTCCGATGAAGGTCGCACTTGCAAAATCCTACAACCTTGCGGCCGTGCATCTTCTCGAACAGGTCGGCATTCAGGCCGGCGGCCAGATGGTCCGCAGGTTCGGCATAACGAATCCGATGGCCCCGAGCCTTCCGTCCGCACTCGGCGCATCTGAGGCTTCGCTGCTGGAAATGGTTTCGGCGTATTCAGCATTCCCAAACAAAGGTGTTCGCGTTTCGCCGCACATGATCCGGAAGGTCTATAGCCGTGACGGCACGCTGTTGGAAGAGTTCGACGGTTCGAGTTCAAAGGTCACGAGCGAGTATGTAGCATTGACGATGGTCGACATGATGCGGGGCGTCGTTCAGGGCGGCGGTACCGCGACCAACGCAAGTGCATCGGGCCATCCGCTTGCAGGTAAAACCGGAACGGTGAATAACCACACAGACGTTTGGTTCATCGGCTATACGCCGAGTTATGTGACGGGTGTCTGGATGGGCAACCCCGAAAGAAAAGAATCGCTTGGTGCGGGTATGACCGGCGGCGGCGGTGCCGTTCCGTTCTTCAACGGGTTCATGGTGCCGTTCATGAAGGATAAGCCGCGCGAATCCTTCCCGTCGCCGCCTTCGATGCCGTCCGAGATCAGGGCCTTGATGGAGCGCAACAAACGCGAGGAGCGTGAAAAACTTGCCCGTGCCGACCAACAGGCCGCGAAGACCGGTGCGACGACAGCTACGACCACGACGACCACTGAAACGACGACGCCGGGCACGGAGACCATCGTGATACCAACAAATCCCGATGCCCCTCGCCCGCCGGTTACAAATGATCCGCCGCCTGTCACCACGCGGCCGCAGGCGACTCCGAGAAGAACGCCCGAGCCGCAGCAGCCTACCGCTCCTGAAGGCACCCGCCGCAAGGGCAAGAAAGGCGATGGCAATTAGTGTGGCCAACACACGACAAAGCCTGCCCCGAATTGGAGCCGGCTTTCTTATAGAACCCTATCTTTAACGCTAGCGTGCTTTCCCGAGTAGTACTTTCTCATGGAGCCGACCGAGGTTTCCGCGATAGGGACGTTCCTACATCAAAATAAAAATCCCGGCGAGAAATGTCGCTGGGATCTTTGTTTCAAAGACCAGTTTTAGTTCCGCGTGAACCGTCCTAGATAATGCGGCAGCATCTTCCGCCACCAGACCCAATCGTGATTGACGTCGTGTCCCCAAACCTCAAGCAGGTGCGGAATTCCCTTTGAGTGCAGCAGCGAAGAGAATTCGCGACTGCGGTCCGGTGCCTCGAACGAGCCCTGCCCGGTCACTATCACGATCGAATCCGCTTTCCTGAGACGCGGCAGATGGTAATCGTCGTTCAGGTTCTTGATGTACATCGCCGGGTTGTTGAAGTAAACGTTCTCGTCGTAGTACGGCTCAAGATAATTGTAGATGTCGTAGCTGCCGCTCATCGCGATCGTTCCGCGAAAGAGGTCGGAGTGCTTGAAATACGTATTCGCCGCGAGCAGTGCACCGAGCGACGCTCCGGTCGTCAGCGGCATCGCGTCCGCACCGCATTCGTTGCGGATCAGCGGCAAGACCTCTTCGGTGATGTAGCGGTCGTACCGCGTCAGCATCTCGACCTTCCAGCCCGGATGCGATTCCTTGTTCAGCAGGCTGTACCGGTTAACGGAATTGATCGAATAAGCCCGGATCAGCCCGCCCTCGATAAATTCCTTGATCGCATCGATAAGGTAAAACCGCTCGTACTCTAGATAGTCCGCTGCGGCGGTCGGAAACATCAAAAGCGGATAGCCCGCGTGCCCATAGGCCACGAGCGGCATGTCCATATTCAGATTGTGGCTATACCACGAGGTTATATCGCGTCGCATATTAAAAGCTGCTCCAATAGAAAAGAGGTCTTCAAAAAGTTGAAAACCTCAATTCTACATCGAAATATCGATTTTGCTTAACCGGGCGACGTTAGTTTGAGCCCGGCAATGCCGGCGATGATGAGCATTATGCAGATCACGCGAAGAATATCCCGCGGCTCATCGAAAAGCACCATACCCAGTATTGCCGCTCCGACCGTTCCGATGCCGGTCCAAACCGCGTACGCGGTCCCGATCGGCAGCGTCCGCACCGCCAGCGACAAGAAGTAGAAGCTCGCAACCAAAAGAGCACCCGTGATCAGGCTCGGCACAAGCCGCGTCCAGCCCTCGGTGTACTTCAACCCGATCGCCCACGCGATCTCAAGCACTCCGGCGATGATCAAATAGCTCCAACTGCCCATCAACTTCGTCCGTGCATTTCGTGTGTTTCGTGGTTAGATTCTTGAACCACGAAACACACATATGAAGCGATAGCGGCGCGCCGCCCGATGTATACTACTTGGTAACAGTTATCTCCCGCGTCGTCGAGTTATACCCGCCGTTATCCACGACGTTGCCCGTCTGGTCGACAAGTTCAAGCTTGATCGAATGCTTGCCCGCGGTCCAGCCTGAAAGCCAGAGCGGGGCCCACTTGTCGATATACTGCGGCTGGCCGTTGCCGACCGTGTACCGCACGCGGTATTGCCCGCCGTCACCGACGAGCTTTGCGTTCGATAGCCAAAAATCGATCATTATCGGGTCGGCGTCCGTTCCTTTGTATTCGCCTTTCGGACGGCTGTAAGTAAGCAGCGGTTTCTCAACGTCGATCGCACCGCCCTGCGAGGCAGGCATGTCCTTGCCCTCAGGTGTCGGGGCCGCGTTCGTATTTGCGTTCGACATTTGCTGGCCGGTGTTCGTGGTCGCCGGGATATCTAGGTTCGCACCGCCGTTCTTTACGGTGAACTTCACAACGTCGAAGGCTTCTTCGTTCTTATAGCTCTCATGCCACGGCCGCGATGCGAAGACCCGTAGCGTATGCTCGCCATCCGGGACGTTGCGGAGTTCGAACTCCTGGTCGATGTTGTAATAGGCTTCGTAGGGCTGGTTGTCGAGGATCACGTGGATGTGATTGCCCATTTTTGTCTGGGGATCCATTCCCGGTTTGTAGCCCTTGAGGTCGCCGCCAACGACGAGCTGCACCCGTACCGTCGAAGATTCGACCGTCGAACCCTCGACCGGGGCGGTGATCTGGACCATTGGAGCTGCGGCGTCCTGTTCGCCGCGTCCGGCCATCATGTCCTTGATGCGCTGCGGAGTGTCCGCCGGCGTTAGGTTCATCGCCGCCGGTGCCGCATTAGTATTCGCCGTGTTCGCGGTGTTCGTCGCCGGCTGCGTTCCGCATGCCGCGAAAAGTGATGCCGATAAAATAGCGATAGATATTGTCTTGATCCTCATAGTCCTCCAATGTGAATGGCCTTGAGCTTAGGCCGTAAGAGTTTCCTCGGCCGCCGCAACCGCGGCGTAACCGAATACGCTTTCAAAATTTGCTATCAGCCGGTCCTCGACCTCCGCCATATCGACCTCGCGGCCGAGTATGCGTTCCATTGAGGTGACCGGCTCGCCCTCGCAGGCGATTATCCAGTTGTAATAGCTCAGGTCGGTATTCACGTTCAACGCGAAACCGTGCGTCGTCACCCATCGTTTGATGTGAACGCCGATCGCCGCGACCTTGCCGTCGGATGTGTGCACGCCCGTCAGCCCCTCTATGCGAAAAGCGTCGATGCCGTAATCCGCCATCGTCCTAATGAGCACCTCTTCGATATCGCGGACGTATTTATGCACATCCTCGCGTTCGGGCGAGAGGCTTATGATCGGATAGCCGACGATCTGCCCGAGGCCGTGATAGGTCACTTTCCCGCCGCGGTTCGTTTCAAATACCTCGACGCCGAGCGATCTCAGCATGTCCGCGGTCGCGAGCACGCCGCCTTCATTCGAGCGGCGTCCGATCGTAAAAGTGTGCGGATGCTCGAGCAGCAGAAAATAGTCCTCGGCACGGCGGTCGATGACGTCGCGTTCGAGCGTTTTTTGTAATTCCAATGCAGAGGCGTAATCGACGCGTCCAAGACGTCGAACCTCAAGCTGCCGTTTGTGCATCTACACTATGATAAAATTTTTGGAAGTTTTTGAACAGAAGGGCTAAATTATGAGAATTATCACCACATCAGCGGCTTTTGCGGCTTTTATCCTTATGTTTGCGGCGTCGGCCGATGCCCAGCGTACGACCCGCCGGACAACGGCCCCAAAGGTCACCACGACCACGACGCCGGCTGCCGGTTCGGCGGCGGAGATGAAAGCAGGTGCGGAAAAGGTTTCCAATCAGATCATTAACATGACGAGGTTCATCTACATCCTCGGTTCCGCGGCAAAGGGCATTGAAGATCTCGACAAAGATACGCGTGCAAACCGTGCGGCAAAGGATGCCAACGAGACGAACAAACGCGAGCTAAGGCAGGCGATGGCTGGCCTGACCGCCGGGCTGCGGACACTTGAGGTAGAATTCCGCACGAAGCCGTCCCTTAGGAAAGCGTCACCGCAGATCGAAGGAATCGCGATCCTGAGCGAAAATGCCGAGGGCCTCGCGGCGTCGGGCAAATTCTACGACGCCGGGAAGCCCCTTCTGCAGATAGTTGAAAAGCTATCGAATACGCTGGTCGCGTTGCGATAGCTAATTGAAAACTAAGGTTTGATAAGTGCGGCGGATTTCTTTTCCGCCTCGCAGGCTTCGATAGCGGCGGCTGAACTTACGGCCGCCGTTTTGTTTTCACCGAGCCCGAGCTTTTGCCTGATGAAGCTTTCGGCCTTGTCCGGGATAAGCTCGCCGTTCGCGACATTCATCTTTGTCGCGAGCGTGTCGCCGTTCGCGGCGATCTGGCCGGGTTCGAGAAACACGTACCACGGCGTTCCCCATCTACGCGTGTCTCCGGCGGCCGTGCGGTCGGTGTAGTGCTCGCTCTTCAGGCGGTCCGCGGCCGATTCGGTCTCGTAAACGTTCGGGAACGTCAGCTTGTAGAACTCGATGTGGTTCTTCATCCTGTCCACCGAATCGTAATTGCTGACGCCGATCACCGCGAGGCCCTGGCTCTTGTATTTGTCGTGGAGCTGCTGGACGAAGGCGACGTCGTGCTTCCAGTTGTTGCACCACGGAGCCCAGTAAACGACCATCACCAGCTTTTTGCCCTTCGCAAATTCACGCAGGTCGGTCTTTCCGTCCGTCCCGACGTTCTTATATTTCCAGTTGCGATAGGCAAACTCTTTTTCGACTATCTCCGTCTGCTCGTTTTGGGCAAACGCAAGACCGGCGAGGACGAACAGCAGCAGGAGTGCGGTGATACTTCTCATAATGGTTATAAAAGCCTAATAGCTGAGATGCAGGAAAACAAGCCCGCGTCCGCCCGCCGTCACGCGTCGAGGCGGTTTCCGCCCTTGAGTTTCCTGCCCCAGTGGACGACGTTCAGGTAGATGCCGGTCGCGGCCGAGACGGCGGCGAGTGCGGACATCACGAGCAGCAGCGTGACCTGCCAGCTTCCGGCGAAGAAGTAAAAATGTGCCTCGCGAAAGAAGCGCGTCTTCAACGTCGGCGGCTTCGAGTGCGATGCGGTGCCGGTCTCGGCGTCGATAAAGATGCTCTCGGCACCGAGCCCGCCGATCGATTGATACTGCGGCCTGCCGTCTTTCATCAAGAGCGTGAGAGCGGTCGTCGGCAGTTCGCGGCCGGCGAGTTCATTCGCGCGGCGCATCGCGTCGGCCGGGGAAATGGCGACGCGTGCCGCGTCGATCCGTTCGACCGTTCCGCCCTCGACGGTATTCGGCAGTGCATAGAGAAAACCGCTCACGGCAAAGGCGAGCAGCGGGATGGAAACGATCGCCCCGAGGACGATATGTATCTGGTAAATGATGCGGGTCATAGGCTCACGAAAAGATTAGCACGCCGCGGGCCCGCGGCCGATTTTCCCGCCCGCCCGACGTGAGAACGCGCGGCGAAATATGGTAATCTCTTGGCAAACGATATGAGCGACAGACCGACAGTAACCGACATCTTCAAACGTGCGATGGAAATCCGTCAGGCGAACCCGAACGGCAGCTTTGACGACGTAAAAAGCCAGCTGATGAGCCAATATTCCGGCAAGGCTTTTCCCGAGACGGCTTACCTGACGATCCCCGAATACGACAACATCGTTCCCGAAGAGGATTGGACCGCCGGGCTTCCGGTGGTTCTTCGCGGCATCCAGAACGAGGACTGGAACGACGTGGTTCACGGCATAATCATCAGCCTCGAACAGGTCGAGAACTATCCGAAGATGTCCGGCCGCGAGGACGACCCCGCCAAAAACTGGCGTAACCGCGAAAAGTCGATCGCGGACGCGGAAGAAAAGGTCCTGGAGAAGTGGATGCCGGAAGACCTGATGAACATCGCACGCAAGAACACGGCAAATTAACGCCCGACGGGCTTAAATGCCGTAAATACAAGGGAAAATGCAGGCTCGCATCGAAAGATCGCGGGCCTGCAGCCATTTAATGCAGCCCTGCAATCGCCAGTTGTAGTCCTGCAATCGCCAGTTGCAGTCCTGCAATCGCCAGTTGCAGCCCTGCAATCGCCAGTTGCAGTCCTGCAATCGCCGGCTGCAGCCCTGCAATCGCCAGTTGCAGCCCTGCAGTCGCCAGTTGCAGCCCTGCAGTCGCCAGTTGCAGCCCTGCAATCGCCAGTTGTAGTCCTGCAATTGCCGGTAGCAGAGCCGCTTTTTGCTGTTAAATGCTTATTTTCAGCCCATCCACGGCTTCGATGACCTCGCACGGCGGGCCGAACGCCGATATTTCCCTTGCAAAGTCGACCGCGTCCCATTCCGGGTAAAGATGCGTCAGGACGGCACGTTTCGGGCGGGCTTTTTGTATCAGGAACATCGCTTCGGCGAGTTCGAGGTGAGTTTCGACCGGCTTGTTGCGGACGAACGAGCATTCGAGCACAAAAACATCTACCATCCGGGCAAAGCTCGCGAACGTCTCCGCGAATCCGGTGTCGGCGGAGTAGACGAGCGTGCGGTCGTCGGCGTCGCGAAGGTGGACCGCGAGGCTTTCGGCGGTGTGCGGCGTCCTCATCGCGACCGCCGTGGTGCCGCTGATGATCTCGAAACGCTCGAGCGGCTCGACCTCGACGATCTCGAGCGGAAATGGCTGTTTGAAAAGCCTGTAATCACCCGCGTCGCTAAGCCTCTCAAGCAGCCCGCGAACGCCCTTCGGCCCGAAGATACGCATCGGCTTCGTCCGCTCCTGCGTTTCCGGAGCGTATTTCGTCCCGAACAACAGCGGAGCGAGCCCGCCGACGTGGTCGAGGTGAAAATGCGAGAACCAGATCGCGTCGAGAGCGGCCCAATCGAGGCCCTCGGCCGCGACGCGGTGCATCGCGGAGGCTCCGCAATCGAGCAAAATACTGCCGCCGTCCGTCTCGACCCAGTAAGCCGAACTCGAACGCCGCGGATGAGGAACGGACGTCCCGGAACCGATGACCGTTAACTTCATACGCCCAATGATAGCAAACACGCCTTTTACCGCCCGCGTGATGTGCTGTACGATTAACCTTTTATGCACGAGATCGCCCCTGAAGAGCGTGAGCTCGAGAAAAAACGCCGCATCCTTGAACGTCTCAAGGACCGCCTCGCGGACCGCGAAGAAGAGGTCATCGACCTCCGCGGCGATCTCGAGCGTTTCGAGGCACGCTACTCGATGGAGGTCGGCCGTTTATATGCGCAGCAGGACGAGATCGATGCCGAGATCGCCGAGGAAGAGCTGAAACTCGTGCCCGACGACGAGGAGATCAAGCGGCGCGTAGAGGAACTTCGCCGCATCGCAGAAGAATCCGCCGCCCGTCTTAAAGCCGCCGAAGAGCACGGGGAAGTCTGGGAACCGACCGCGGAAGCAAAGAAGGCCTACCACAACATCGCCCGTGCGATACACCCCGATCTCGCTCTCGACGCCGCCGAAAAAGAACGCCGCCACGGCCTCATGGCCGAGCTGAACCAGGCGTATTCTTCCGGCGACCAGCAGAAGCTCAATCGCCTCGTTGCGGAGTATCGCGTCAGTCCCGACCTCGTCCAGGGCGATACCATCGGCGACGAGCTCGTCCGCGCGATCCGCCTGATCGATCAGAACCACAACCGCCTAAAAGACCACCCGGACCAAAAGGCCGCGACCGCGGGCTCCGAGCTATTTGACCTTTTCACGAAAGTGCAGGCAGAAGAACGCGAGGGCCGCGACCTGCTCCGCCAGATGGCCGAACGCGCCCGCTCGCACATCCTCAAGAGCGAACGCCGGCTTATCAATCTCCGCAACGTGACCGCCGCACAGGAAGAGCACGTGAAGGAGACCTACGGAATGGACATCAAGGATTTTCGCAAGGAATAGGCGTCAGATATACTGCCCGGCGGCGTAGCCTGACGACCACGCCCACTGGAAATTGTATCCGCCGAGCCAGCCCGTAACGTCGACGACCTCGCCGATGAAGAAAAGGCCGGGAATCTTTTTCGCTTCCATCGTCTGCGAGGAAAGCTCGGCCGTCGAAACACCGCCGAGCGTGACCTCGGCCTTGTGCCAGCCCTCGGTTTCCTTGAACCCGACACGCCAATCGTTTATCGTCCGCCCGATGGATTCGATCTCTTTACCGCTGAGCCGGTCGAGCGGCTTGTTCGGCAGGCCGTTCGCGGCAAATGCTTCGACGAGCCTGTTCGGCAGCATCTCGGAAAGGAAGTTGGGCAGCAGTTTCTTGCTGTGAGCATTTTTGGCGAGCAGCGCGGCGATGTCGCGTTCCGGGGCGAGGTCGATGCCGAGCGGCTTGTCGGCGTGCCAGTAGTTCGACGCCTGAAGGATCGCCGGGCCGGACAGCCCGCGGTGCGTGAAAAGGATGTTCTCGCGAAAGCTGTGGCCGTCCGCCGTGACCTCGGTATCGACGGAAATACCGGCGAGCTTTCCGAGTTCCTTCCCGCTCGAAAAGACCAGCGGCACGAGCGAAGGCCGCGTCGGCTCGATCTTCAGCCCGAACTGCTTCGCGATGCGGTAACCGATGTCCGTCGCACCGATCTTCGGGAACGAAAGCCCTCCCGTCGCGATGACGAGGCTCGCCGCCGTGAACTTCCCGCGGCTCGTGTCAACCGTAAACCCGTCGCCCTTTTCTACCGAACTGACCGTGCACCCCGTTTCGACGCGCACCCTCGCCGCGCGGCATTCAGCGAGCAGCATATCGACGATCTG
>JAUCQE010000662.1 GCA_030372865.1 Pyrinomonadaceae bacterium | reverse complement strand
TGCTCATCCAGATCTGCTTGACCTCTTCGCGTTCCGACCAGAACCGCATGAATTCCTCGTAGTAACCCGGCCGCTTCGCCGTCTGCGAGGTCGCGGTCGAATGCACGGTTATGCGGTGGCCTTCGATGTTACGGAGTATGCGTTCGTACGTCGCGGGCTTTCGACGCGCGTCGTGTTCGGGCTGCAGGCCGTCGATCGAGACGACGATGTAGAGCTCTGGTATCGACGCCCATTTCTGCGGGATCGCCCGCACCGCGCTCGTCACGAGCTGGACGGCGATGCCGCGTTCGCTGAGTTTCGGGAGCAGTTCGTTCAGCTCGCGGAACCGCACGAGCGGTTCGCCGCCGACGATAGAAAGATGCAGCGGCTTGTGCTCGTCCACGATCGCGAGCACGCGGTTCACCAGCTCATCGCCCTTGTGATCGGCGAGTTCGCGGAGATTTCCGCCGCCGTTCAGGTGTTCGGGTTCGTAGGCGTAACAGCCCGGGCAGCGAAGCGGGCATTCGCGCGTGATCTCGATCGAAAGGTTGGGAAATTGCCCGGTGAGGATCTTTCCCCACGCACGGAAAACGTCTGACTTTCTCAAGAAAATTCCTCCTGGGTCGCAGCGGCATCGGCCGCAAAGGTTCGAACGTCAAAAAATGCCTGAGCGAATGCTTCGAAACTTCCTGCGAAGAAGAAGGCTGGGCCTCGGCCGCGTCAACATGCGGCGGATATTTCGTGTGCGGGCAACAACTTAACTAAGCTACCACATCCGCCCCGCGACTACGCAAATATATTCCTGAAATGCTCGCCGGAGCCGTCTAAGACGGCGTGAATTTGTGTAGCGCGCATCGCGAGATGCGTCTAATCGCCACGTAATCACCGGAGCCGTCGAAGACGGCGTTAGTTTGTGTAGCCCACATCGCAAGATGTGGGAAAGCTCGCCCCAACGCACGGAGCCGTCGAAGACGGCGGGATTCATTTTCATAGGAATTCCGGATCGAACTCCACGCCGTTCTTTTCCAACAACGCGACGAACTCCTCGCGAAAATCGCGCCGCTGATGGTGTATCTCCTGTTCGCGGATGTATTTTGCCGCCGCATCAACGCCGGAACGCGAAACGCTGAACGCGCTGAATCCCTTCTGCCACGCGAACGCCGCGGCAAATCTCCGCTTGAACCAACGCGACGAATTCGCCTTGGCAAACCTCATCACGTCCGAGAGGCAAATGTCGGGCGGCAGCATCAACAGTATGTGCAAATGATCCTCCACGCCGTTAATGATGATGACCTTGCCCCCCTTTTCCGTGATCAGGCTGTTGATGTACGCAAAGACCTCCGGCCTGCGTTCGGGCGTCAGCGAGCGAAAACGTTCCTGCGTGGCAAAGACGACGTGAAAGATGAGATTCGTGTACGTATGAGCCATAAAAAAATGCCGCCGTCTCCGACGGCTCGTTCATTCCCATGAGAAAACCCACATCTCGCGATGTGGGCTACAAAAAATCCATCGGCTCTGCCGATTCGTTGAATACGTGCCGCAAATATTTGAAAGGTCGAACATCGAATTCCAAACTCCGCTTATCCACGGCAGGCATTAGACGACAAAAGCGAAACCATCGGCATCCATTCGGCGTTGCCGCCAGCCCCGGAGCCGTCGAAGACGGCGTTCATTC
>JAUCQE010000661.1 GCA_030372865.1 Pyrinomonadaceae bacterium | reverse complement strand
TTCGGAACTCGTCGGCAGCGTCAGATGTGTATAAGAGACAGTTGGAGCAGCGAGTGCTCGTACGCCGCAGCGGCTTCGAAATCGATCGAATTGATGTAATCGATCGCAGCCCCAAGCCCGATGCCGGCGGCGATCGCCGGCGTACCGGCCTCGAACTTCTCGGGGATCGGAGCGTACGTCGACTTTTCCATCGTGACGGTCCGGATCATGCCGCCGCCGGTCTGGTAAGGCGGCATTTTGTCGAGCCACTCGCGCTTGCCGTAAACGATGCCGCTGCCTGTCGGAGCAAACATCTTGTGGCCTGAGAAGACAAAGAAATCCGCATCGAGATCCTGAACATCGACCGGAAAATGCGGCACGCTCTGTGCGGCATCGACGCATACGGGCACGCCGAATTTACGTGCCGTCGCGATCATTTCCTTTACCGGGTTCACCGTCCCGAGCGAGTTCGAAACGTGCGAGACGGCGACCATCTTCGTCCGCTCGTTCAGCAGGTTCTCGTATTCCTCAAGTATCAGTTCTCCGCGTTCGTTCATCGGAATGACGCGGATCTTTGCGCCTTTCTCCTCGGCCACGACCTGCCACGGCACGATGTTCGAGTGGTGCTCCATCTGCGAGAGGATGATCTCATCACCTTCGTTAATGAACGCCTTGCCGTAGGAATACGCGACGAGGTTAATGCCCTCCGTACACCCGCGGACGAAGATACACTCCCGCACATCCGGCGCGTTTATGAACCGTTTCACCTTTTCACGAGCCGCCTCATAGGCCGTCGTCGCGTGCTGAGAAAGATAATGCACGCCGCGGTGTATGTTCGAGTGCTCTTCGGCAAGGTATTTCGACGTGCGGTCGATCACCGCCTGCGGCACCTGCGACGACGCACTGTTATCCAAATACACCAGCGGCTTTCCGTTCACCGTCTGCGACAGCACCGGGAAATCTTTTCTTACTTTTTCAACGTCCCAATTGTTCATTGTTCTTACAGCCTTCATACGCCTATCGTTTCTCCGGTCTCGACACCCTCCATATACAAGGTCTCGGGACTGATGTCCTCTTCGTTCTTCCACTGGACGGTCCCGAATACCAAGGTGATGTCCATGAAGTAGGCAATATCGTTAAGTCTCTCAAAGACGGGATATTTCAAATACGGCCGCATATCAAATCGCTTTGTACGGCCGTCAGTGAACTGAAGATCGAGAGTGTGATCGTCGTTTGCCTTTGCGTTGATTACCTTGATCATACTTACCTCAAGGGCTCGATCTTAAAAACCTCTTGTCCGTTGACCGCGAGTTCCCA
>JAUCQE010000660.1 GCA_030372865.1 Pyrinomonadaceae bacterium | reverse complement strand
TTCGGAACTCGTCGGCAGCGTCAGATGTGTATAAGAGACAGTTTCAGGTGTGCTTCCTGGTCGGCTTCGACCAACTTCGACGTGAAGAGCTTGTCGCGGAGAGTGGTGTTGGCGCCTTCGTTCATCGAGAGCAGTGCAGCCTTGAGCTTGTCGCGGTCGGCACCCGTTATGGTCTTGCGGACGGCGATGATGTGCGTCGGGACGGCACCCTGCTCGGCTACCTTTTTCAGCTTTGCACGCTGTTCGTCCGTGAGGTGCTTGTTCTCGTCAAGCACGTAATAGCTCACCGCTGCCGCCTCGGCCTCGCCGTTCAGAACGCGTTCGACCGCCGAGACATAGCCCGTTCCGAAAAAGACGTTGCCCTTGCCGAAAAACTCTTCGGGGTCGTTCTTGTCCGAGACTAGGTTCTTCTGCCTCAGGTCCCACAGCGGCATTATGAAGCCCGACGTGCTCGTCTTGCTCGCAAACGCGATCGGCTTACCGCGAAGGTCATCGACGCTGTCATACGGCTTATCCTTCAAAGCGAGCCAGTAGCTCTTATACGTCGTGCTGCCGTTGATCTCGCCGACCAGCAAGAGTTCCGCGTCTTTCGCGTTGATCAGGTCGTTCGCACTCAGATAACCGAGGTCGATCGTGCCGTTCGAAAAACCTTCGTTGATGACCGCAGCCGACGTCGGGATGATCACCTCAACGGGCCTGCCGAGCTTCTCGGAAAGGTATCTCTCGAGCGACTTTCTTTCCTCCATCATCTGGTCGGGGTTCTTGTCCGGCTTTAACGCGACGACCAACTTCTGTGCCGAAGGCTGCGTATTGGCCGCGTTCGAATTACCCGTCGGCGTGGTAGTACAGCCGGCGAGTGCGAGCACGGAAAGCGCAAAAAGAGCGAACAAAGTGATGCTGTTTTTCATAATGGTCTAAATTCAAGATAACTGACCGCACGATGGGACGGCAAAGGCGGCAGCCCTTTCCGTCCCATCCGTGCGGCGGTCCTATCTGTTAAAAGTTGATGTTAACGCCTGCCTGCAGCAGCCGCGGGCTCGACGGCAGAATGCCTCGTGCACGGTCGATGATGTACGTCCTGTCACCAAGGTTCTTCGCCGTTACGAAGAAAGTGGATTTAAGCCGTTCGACCTTGTAGTTTGCCGTCGCATTCCAATAGGTCTGCGACGTCAGCAGCCCGCGTTGGCCGTTCGGCGTCGGGTTCACGGCGTTCAGGTCGTCGCCGAACTGCTCGCCGACATAAACGTTCTCTACAAAGAGGTTCAACCCCTTCGTGTGCGAGTATCCGAGCGTGGTCGTGATCAAAGTTTCCGGCACATACGGCAGGCGGTTGCCGGTGATCGAACACTGCGTCGCAGAGATGCGTCGTTCCGCAGGGCAGTACGTGTTCAGGATCGATGACGACGTGGTCGAGCTAAAACGCGTGCTGCGGAACTCAGCGACCGGAAGCCACGTCGCGGCCGTTCGGAAATAGAAATTATGGCTCGAAGCAAAGACCGGGGCCGAGTCGAACTGGCCCGAAAATTCGAAGCCCTGCTGCAGAGTCTTACCGCCGTTCGTCAGCGTCGCTCCGACGCCGCCGGCGATGCTGGCCGGAACGATCTGGTTCTCATAGTCAAGCCGGAAGAAGGTCGCCTCGAACCGGCTGCCGCGGAACGGTGCCGAGCGGACGCCCGCTTCGTAGTTCCAACTGCGTTCCGGGTCAAGCTCGACAATGCCGCCGTTGTTGCTGATAACGTCCTCGACACGCGGCGGTGAAAATCCGCGGTGGATTCCCGCAAAGATGGTCGTTCTGGGAAGCCCGGAGAACGCGAAACCGATGCCCGGAATGACCTCGGTAACGACCGATTCGCCCGTCGCAAACGGTGTCACGAGCCGGTTCTCGCGGAACAACTCGATACGCTCAAACCGCACGCCCGGCGTGACGGCAAACGTGCCAAACACGAACCGGTTCTGCACAAATCCCGAATAGGCAAGCGTCTTGCGGATGTTGCGTTCGCTGATGACGCCGTCGCGGCTATTCGGCAGATCGCCGAGCTTCTGCGTGCGGTCCTGTGATTCCCAATGAATCCGGAAGCCAGTTTGCAGTTCGCCCCGCATTACGGTTCCTGCGTCATATGTGAACGTAAACTTTGGCTCAACGCCGATAGTGTCGTACTCGCGTAGGTTACCGAGGTTGCCGCAGGTGGTGCTCAGGTCGGCCATGCTGAGGCAGTCGGGGTCGGAATTGAGCCGAAACGGCCGATGGTCAGACGTTGATGCCTGCCGCCACCAAT
>JAUCQE010000659.1 GCA_030372865.1 Pyrinomonadaceae bacterium | reverse complement strand
TTCGGAACTCGTCGGCAGCGTCAGATGTGTATAAGAGACAGCTTGCCGAGAATGTCGATCATCGTCATGGTCTCGGCAATCCCGGATTTGTCGTCGGACCCGAGCAGCGTAGTACCGTCGGCGGTAATGATGTCGTCGCCGATCAGCTCTTTTAGAGCCGGATTTTTCTCGACCGTGATGATCTGCGTTTTATCGTTGGGCAACACGATGTCGCCGCCCTGATAGTTTTTGTGGATGATCGCGTTGACGTTCGCCCCTGAGACCGCCGGCGAGGTGTCCATGTGTGCGATGAAGCCGATCGTCGGAACTTTCGAATTGTCCGGCAGATTGCCCGGAACCGTGCCGTACACGATCGCATGCTCGCTGATGCGGACGTTCTGCACGCCGAGATCCTTAAGTTCTTTCTCCAGCAGACGCGCGAGGTTCCACTGCTTGTCCGAACTCGGGACCTTACCGGCCTCTTCAACGGCCTGAGTATCTATTTTGATGTACCGCAGAAAACGGGACATCGCCGTTTCAACGGGCGGATTGGTTTGAGCGAACGCCGAAACCGCAAACAGGAGAGCAAGCGAAAAAACAACAAATATCTTGTTCATAATTTGAAATATAGCAGATGGGAGGGCGTGTCAGCACCGCACAGCGAGGCTACAGTTTCACGCAGACATTCTTTTCCTCGGTGAAGAACCGAAGTGCTTCGAAGCCGCCTTCGCGGCCGAGGCCGGAGTCTTTTACGCCGCCGAAGGGTGTGCGGAGATCTCTTAGCAGCCAGCAGTTTATCCAGACTATTCCCGACTCGAGCAAGCTTGAGATGCGGTGGGCACGGCTTAAGTTTTCGGTCCAAACAGTAGCCGAGAGGCCGTAGCGGACGGCGTTTGCGTAGGCGAGAACTTCCTGTTCCGTATCAAACGGCATGATGGTGACGACCGGGCCGAATATCTCTTCGAGATTGGTCCGGCAGTCGTGCGGGAGGCCTTCGATGACGGTCGGCTCTATAAAATAACCAGCTAAAGTCTCAGCGGTAACGGCATTTCCGCCAGTCGATATCGTCCCGCCTTCTTCTTTCGCGAGCGAGATATACGACATTATCTTGTCGAAGTGCTGTCGCGAGACGATAGCGCCGACGTCGGTTGCGGGGTCGAGCGGGTCGCCCACTTTGAGTGCCGAAACACGTTCGACAAAGTCTTGCTTGAACCGCTCATACAGCGGCCGCTCGACAAAGATGCGCGAGCCGCAGAGGCAGATCTCGCCTTGATTTGAGAAAGACGAGCGGACGGTCGTCGCGAGCATCTCTTCGTAGTTGCAATCGGCGAAGATGATGTTCGGATTTTTGCCGCCGAGTTCGAGCGAGAACTTTTTGAACATCGGAGCGGCGGTGCGGGCGATCTCCTCACCAGTCTTTGTTCCGCCCGTGAAAGAGATAGCTTTGATATCTTTATGCCCAACGATCGCAGAGCCGACCTTCGGCCCTGTGCCGTGGACGATGTTCAAAACACCAGCCGGCATGCCCGCTTCAATGCAGAGCTTTGAGAGCAGATAAGCCGTCATCGGCGTTACTTCGCTTGGCTTTGCAACGACCGTACAGCCCGCAGCGATCGCCGGTGCGATCTTCCATGTGAAAAGATAGAGCGGCAGATTCCAGGGGCTGATACATCCCGCAACGCCGATCGGATGCCGCAGCGTATAGTTGATCGCTTTGCCGCCGCCGGGCAGGGAAGTGTCATGAGATTCGTTCGCAAGGTGCATCGCGGCCGTTGCGTAGAAACGAAAGTTCGCAACAGCACGCGGAATATCAACGGTCCGTGCAAGCGAAACCGGCTTGCCGTTGTCGATCGATTCCGCAAGCGCAAGCGATTCGAGGTCACGCTCGATCAGAGAGACAAGCCGCATCAATATCTCAAAACGCTGTTCAGCGGGCATCGCCGCCCACGCCGGAAACGCCGCCTTCGCCGCATCGGCAGCAAGATGCACATCACGGTCATCAGAATCGGGGATCTGCGAATACACCTCACCCGTCGCGGGGTTGATGTTGTCAAAATATTCACCCGAAGCAGGCTGAACAAGCTCTCCGCCGATGTAATTTTCGATCTTCTCCATAATTCCTTTTCGGGATAAGTAATAGCTAATAAGTAATAAGTTATAACTTTTCAGCTATCAGTTACTCCGGCGATGCTTTTGCAATATCTCTCGAAGCTTATTGATCGGCAGAGCTTCGACGGTGCGGCCGTTGCCGGTTACTGTTGTGGCTCTTAGCAGGGAATTGATGATCGCTTCTTCGGTGGCTTCGATGACGGCCTGGAAGAGCGGCGACATTGCGTCGTTGCCGAGGACGGAGATGTTTCGCACGCGGTCGTCGGCGTTGATGCGGTTTGCGGTCGAGAAGGCGATGGCGTAATCGCCGCTGCCGTTCGTCATCGAGGAACCCGTGCGGCCGAGGCCGACCATCGAGCGAGACGCGAGGCGTTTTAGCTGGCGATGATCGAGCGGTGCGTCGGTCGCGATGACGATGATGATCGAGCCGTCGGCGGACGGATCGGACTGCGGCACTCCGCTAATGGCATTTTTTAGATAATACTGCCCGAGTTCTTTGCCG
>JAUCQE010000658.1 GCA_030372865.1 Pyrinomonadaceae bacterium | reverse complement strand
GTATTAAAATAGTACTTGAAAATGCTCAAACCGACCGTCATTGCAATACCATTCTTCGCGTTGATGATCGCCCTCGAGGCGTGGTATGCATCAAAGCGGCGGCCGGGTTATTACGAAAGCCGCGACGCCTGGACGAATATCTTTGTCGGATTCGCGAGCGTCGCATTCGGTGCTCTGTTCGGTCTCTTTATCGGCGTCATCTACACCTACGCATACGAGTTCGCACCGTTCAAATTTCCTGCCGAAGCATGGTGGAGTTGGGTCGTCCTCTTCTTTGTTGATGACTTTGCATACTACTGGTTCCACCGCATCAGTCACGAATCAAGGCTTTTCTGGAACTTCCACGTTGTCCACCATTCCAGCGAGCACTACAACCTCAGCGTTGCCGTCCGCCAGAGTTGGTTCAGCGGGATCCTTCATTGGATGTTTTATGCACCGGTAATGCTGCTCGGGTTTGCTCCCTGGATGTTTGCGACGATGCACGGCTTGAACCTCATTTACCAGTTCTGGATCCACACGAAGCTGGTCGATCGCCTCGGTCCGCTCGAATCGGTTTTGAACACGCCGTCGCACCACCGCGTCCATCATAGCGTCAATCCTGAGTATCTCGACCGAAATTACGGCGGCGTTCTGATCATCTGGGACAGAATGTTCGGCTCGTTCGTCAAAGAGACCGAAGAACCAACGTACGGCATAATCAAACCGCTAAATAGCTTTAACCCTCTCTGGATCAACGTCCACGGCTGGGCCGAGATGTGGAACGCGGCGAAGGAACGTAAGACTTTGGCGGGCAAACTCCGCTGTATTTTCGGCTCGCCGAACATGGACTTCGAAGAAACACACCGTCGGCCGATTGCTGAGGCTTAACGCCGCCTTGCTCGAACCTATTGCCTGTTAATATACTTACTTCTTTATGGCAGAACGTAAGATTCGAGTATTGGTAGCCAAACCCGGCCTCGATGGGCACGACCGCGGAGCCAAGGTCATCGCACGGGCCCTCCGCGACGCCGGAATGGAAGTTATCTACACGGGCCTCAGGCAAACACCGGAGATGATCGCCGCTGCCGCCCTGCAGGAAGACGTCGACGCCGTCGGAATTTCAATTCTTAGCGGTGCACACAAAACCCTTTGCCCGCGTATCGTCGAATTGTTACACGCCAACGGCATGACCGACACGCTTGTCGTCGTCGGCGGCATCATCCCGACCGAGGACATTGCGGAACTGAAAGCCAAAGGCATCTCAGAGGTCTTCTTGCCCGGCACCTCGACTGAGGATATCGTCAGTTACCTCAATCAAAACGTCCGGTAGTGATCCCAAAACCAAACGAAAAAGGTGGACTTAATGAAAAAGCTAACGATAGTTTTCTTCGCGGCTGCGATGATCTTGTCTTCCGCTGTTATAAGCGGATCGCTCCCGTCAGACTCTTCATTCTCCGTCTCCGCACAGCAGACGACCGTTAAGCGGAAACGCCGCCCCGGTATTGCCCGCAGCACATACCGCGGCGGCAAATGGGTGGTTCGCAGGACTTGGGACGGCACGAAATGGGTATCTAAGCGTGTGTGGGTCGCAACAAAGTGGACTGGCAAGAAGACCTACAAGACGGGCCGCAAGGTTGTTAGCCGGACAAAGAAGATTGTCTACTGATCTTGTTCAAGTTCAATTTGCCCAGGGCACCGTCTTGGTGCCCTATTTTATTGGCATAGCGAATGCAATTTCAAGAGCCGTACATTTACATTTCGGGAGGAGTACAAATTATGAGATCCAAGCTGGTTACCGGCTTTATTTTATCGTTCGCGTTCATTCTCTTCGGGGCCGCATCGTCCCAAGCTCAAGTAGTTGACGCAGTTAAGGACGCGGCGTCGAAGACAAAAGACGTCACGGTCGATGCCACCAAGAAGACGACCGTCGTCGTAACAGACGCTCTTGACGACTCTGCTTCGAAGACGAAGCAAGCTGCGGAGAAGACCGCCAAGACGACCAAATCGTTCGGAAACAAGACAGTGACTGTATCAGAAGGTGTCGTTGGGAAGACTTATGAAGGCGGCAAGTGGGCAACCGTGACGACTTGGGACGGCACCAAATGGGTTTCTAGGCGCGTTTGGTTCGAGACCAAGAAAGGAGCCTCAGCAACAAAAGATGCCATCAACTAAGCTAATATCGCGATAAGCCGGAGTTTTAGTCAAGCGATGGCAGCACGCCGGAAAAAGGGGCAGATACGCCCACCTTTGACCGGCGTGTTTTTTTGTTTTATAATTTATTTCAAATTAATGAAAAAGTCATAGTTGCAAGCGGCCAGGGATTCTGGGGAGACATGCTTTCGGCACCTGTGGATCAGGTTCGCCGCGGTCCCATTGACTATCTAATGCTCGATTATCTCGCCGAGGTGACGATGAGCATCATGCAGAAACAGCGTCAGCGAAACCCCGAGGCAGGTTACGCTCGCGATTTCGTCTCGCTGATGCAGGAGATACTTCCGGATATCGTTGAAAAGGACATCAAAGTCTTGTCGAACGCCGGCGGCGTGAACGTCGCGGGGTGTGCCGAGGCGATCCGCGACACCGCCCGCGAGCTCGGCCTTGGCGGTAAACTTAAGATCGGCGTCGTTACCGGCGACGACGTGCTTCCGCGGCTCGATGAATTCCTCGACAGCGGCATTGAGATCAACAGCATGGACACTGGCGAACCGCTCGCAAATATCCGTGACAAGGTCCAGGCCGCGAACGTCTACCTCGGTGCCTCGGGCCTGGTCGAAGCCCTCGGGAAAGGAGCGCAGGTCGTTGTCGGCGGACGCCTGACAGATACCGGACTTACGCTCGCGCCGCTTATGCATGAATTCGGCTGGACCTTTGAAGATTGGGACCTGATCTCTGCGGGCACGATCGCCGGGCACATCATCGAATGCGGTGCCCAATCCTCCGGCGGCAACTGCCAGTACGACTGGAAGAACATCCCGAACCTCGCCGACGTCGGCTTCCCGATCGTCGAGGCAACGGCGAACGGGGAATTTGTAATAACCAAACACGAAGGCACCGGCGGCCGCGTAAATATCCAGTCGATAAAGGAACAGCTCGTTTATGAGATGGGCGACCCGAAGGCGTATATCACCCCCGACGTCGTCGCGGATTTCTCGACGATCCAACTCGCCGACGACGGCCCAGACCGCGTCCGCGTGTACGGCATCAAGGGCAATCCGAACACCGAGTTTTACAAGGTCTCGATAGCATATTCGAACGGCTGGAAATCGGTCGGAACTCTCGTTTACTCATGGCCCGAAGCCTACGAGAAAGCGAAAGCGGCCGACCGCATCCTCCGCGAACGTCTCGACCGCCTAGCCCTGAAATTCGACGTCGTCCTCAGCGAATTCGTCGGCGTGAACGCGACCCACGGCCACCTGACCGGCGAACCGTCGGTAGACATTCCCGAGGTCCAGTTCCGCATCGGCGTCCGCGGCCAGAACAAAGCCGACATCGAACGCTTCACCAAAGAGATCGCCCCGCTCATCCTGACCGGCCCGCCCGCCGTAACCGGATTCGCCGGCGGCCGCCCAAAAGTAGAAGAGATCATGGCCTACTTCCCCGCCCTGATCCCGAAACACCTCATCGAAACAAAGGTCGACATCGTCGAGGCGTAAGTTCGAAGTCATGAAACCAAGTGCGCTCAAAATACTTAAGCGTCTCGCCGTTGCGGTATTCGGAATTGTGATTCTGATTTTCGTCTTAGGATTAATGGGATTCGAACTTTCTAAGTATCCACCCGAACGACCAACGAACATCCCGGACGATACGGTTTGGGCCGGAGGTGTGGACGGCGGAGCATGGATAAAGTGCGTCGAAATCCCTAGCTCGGACCCGCAAACCTTCACGTGCGACGTCTTTGGTGAGAACGGTTCGACGTGGTTGTCGAAGGGAAACTTTCAAGCGTTCAAAGTCTCGCGGGATCGTAACAGTAACAGTGCCTTGTTTGAGGAAGCACGTTTAACGGAGCTGCACTACAATGGCTACGATGGGCGGACGATCCATCTTCGTAACGGCTACGCATTGAAATTATCAAAGAGTAAATAACGATTGGATCGGGCTCCCGCCCTATATCGAAAAATCGGGATTTGCCGCTAGAGAAACTTCTTCATCGAGAACGGGAACCAAATCCGGATACTGTCCGCCGCAGTCTCTTTCGATCGTTTTCCATTTGCAGTCATTTCATTTATTCGCTCTCGGTACTCCTCGGTACTTTTGTACTTTTCGAATTGCTCCTTTCGAAAGTCGAGAAAGCCTTTGTTGTCGAAGTGTTTTACGGCTGTTAGCCGTCCTTTGTCGACCTCAAACATCGAATATTCTTCGAAACTGTAAAGGAACTCTATGCTGTAGGAATCGCCAGGATTCTTGCCATTCATCGATGCTAAAACGCCAGAATACCAGTCGATCTTTAGCGGCTTTCCGTCCGGCACCGCCTTCGTCATTTGAGAGACAGTAGACCTACTGCAGGCATCCTGGTAAATGTCCTTGAGCACGATCTCTCCATTCGAAACTTCAAATATCGCCTAATAACCGCGCCAATTAGCGCTGCACCGCTTGTTTTCATCCTTAGGATTGCGCTCAGGATACTTCTTGAAATAGGGTTCAAGGAGTTCATCGGAGATCCTATATTCTTTTCCTTCGTAGATCAGCACATCCGGAATCTGCCACGTTGCGGATACCGTCGAAATAGACAGCAAAAGGATCAGGGCTACTTGCAGACTGGACCTAACCATTTTCTAATCCTCCTGCTTCCCAAGAAACTTCGCGATGCCATTCTGGCAATCCTCGGTCATCCTCGCGTTCGCATTCGTCACGACTCCTTTTTCGATCGCGTAATCAAATCGATCGCCGTCGATTGAATAGAGTAGGTGCTTAGTCATCTCGACGGCGGAGCGGCTCACTTTTGCATATACTGAGGCGAACTCCGTCACTGCGGTATCGAAATCTTCTTCATCGAAAACTCGATTGACGAGGCCGAGTTCGATGGCTTCTTCGGCTGAGTATTCAAACCCTTGGGTCAGCAACTCAAAGCTTTTCTTCTCACCCAGGTTTCGGCGCAGGATCGCGGCGACCATTGCCGGAACGAATCCGATCTTGACCTCTGGATACCCGAAGCGAGCCGTGCGAGTGGCGACTACCAGATCGCACGCGGTCGCAAGACCGCAGCCGCCGGCGAGTGCTCGGCCGTGGACAGCGGCGATGACGGGAACTTTTACATTCCTGATCTGGATGAACAGCTCTGCAAGACTGCGAGCGTCCTCCACGTTCTCTTCGTACGAAGCCTTCGCGATTTTCTGAAGCGACGAAAGGTCCGCGCCAGAGCAGAAATCTTTCCCCGCCCCGCGGATCACGATCGCGCGAAGCGATTCATCAGCGTCCGCCCCGGCCAGTACCGCTTTTAGCTCAGCGATCAGCCCGTCATTCAACGCATTCCGTTTATCCGGCCGGTTCAGCGTCAGCGTCCGAATCGCATTGTCGGTCGAGATTATCAGTTCGTCCATTGTCATCAATAGAGCCGGGTCGCTTTGTCGATCTCGGCGGCAAATCCTTCGAGCACGCGAGCGGCAATAACGATCTGCTCCTCGGCCTCCTTCCAGTCCCGCTGCTCGATCGCTTCGCGGATACCGGGCAATGTCTTTACGCCGTAACCCGTGTAAAAACCGGGAGCGTAAACATGATGCCGGAACCAATCGCGACGCGGCAGGCCCTCCGTTCGTGTGAGTGCGCGCTCGGTCTTGTAAAGTATCTCATCGACAGCCTTCTGATCGGCTGGGGTTAACACCCTCTCCCTCGAACGCTGTTGAAATGCAACAGCGCTTGCCCGGAGCTTTGCAAGAGCGTTCTGCAGAGGGGCAAAATTCAGAAACGGTACCGAATCTTTCACTTGCGGCGCGATCAACCTAAGCGTCGGGTCTGTCTCTTATACACATCTCCGAGCCCACGAGTCAGCGCTGTGTATCTGGTATTCCGTCTTCTGCTTGAAAA
>JAUCQE010000657.1 GCA_030372865.1 Pyrinomonadaceae bacterium | reverse complement strand
TTCCTGGTTTGTCTGCAGGTCGCGGACGCGAAGCGCGGTGCGGGTTTCGTATCGCGTTGCATAGACCATATAGCGGCCGTCGGGCGAAAGCACGGGCCGCATCGCGCTGCCCTGAGCGCTTGTGACGCGTGAGGTCTCGCCGGTGTCTCGGTCAAAACGGAAGATCTGCCACAGCGGAAAACTCGCGTTGTAGTTGAACGGGCCGCTTCGCTGAGCGAAATAGACGTGCTTGCCGTCGGGCGAGGCCACCGCGCCCATTACGTTCATCCGCGGCGTCGGAGGTGCGGGCTGTCCCGGTGCGGGAAGCGGCGGTGGCGGCGGGCCGACGCTGACGCCTGAGCCGCCGTCCTTGTGATACATGTACGGGTGGAATGTGCCGATCGACTGGTCGGATTTGGAAACGATAACGTAGTTGCCGTCCTCGCTCCACGAGGGCGAGACGTACATCGACTTCGGCCCGGTGGTGACCGCTTTCGGATCAGTGCCGTCGGCCTTCATCACCCAGACATTTTCCGAGCCGTTGCGGTCGCTCAAGAACACTATCGACTTGCCATCGGGCGAATATTTCGGCTGTGACTCGAACGACATGGCGCCGTGGATCTTCGCCGCCGTGCCGCCGTCTACCGGCATCGTGTAAATATCGCCGAGCATGTCGAACACGATCGTCTTGCCATCGGGCGAAACGTCGAGCGACATCCACGTGCCTTCGTTCGTCGTAAACTTGACCGAACGGGCCGGCTTTAACGGAAGCGGGTCTTCCTTTTTCTTTTCATCTTTCTTTTCTTCGGCCTTTGGCTCTTCCTTCTTATCGTCCTGTGCAAACAGCGGCACCGGCAAAGCCATAGAAAGAACGAACAAAAGCGTGAAAAGCTTTCTCAACGGGTCGGCAAAGCGCATAGATTCTCCAAAAATGAACAATATTTGTTTCGGGTCAGTGAATAATAACCGGAATTGATTACGCACGCCAACCGGTATTGTTTCAGCGGATACTTGGGTTAATGCCTCCAAAGCTGTCCGGTGATCTTAACGTTGGAATCAGTAATGTCGACAGCGGGATTGAATGTGAGCTAAATGTCGCTGGCCGGGATGTTGCGGAACTCCCGGCTGCACGGCGGAGCGGCGGTTTAGGCCCAGCGAGTCGTAAGGATGGAAGATGCGGTTATCTCGCGATCCTAAGTGACGATCTCAACGGCGTCGCCGAGTTTTTGAAGATAAACGCCTGTCGCCACAATGAGACTGTCTCTTATACACATCTCCGAGCCCACGAGACAGCG
>JAUCQE010000656.1 GCA_030372865.1 Pyrinomonadaceae bacterium | reverse complement strand
CTGTAAAGCTGGAAAACGGCGAACGGCCGGCCGTCGTGAAAAAGCGGGATCGCGGCGGCGGAGCGGAAACCTTCGAGCGGCTTTTCGCCGCGGGCGTTCTTTTCGGCGGAAAGCTCCGCGTCGATCTCTATATTTCCCGAGGCGAGCGAGATGCCGGCGATGCCTGAAGTGATCCCGGCCGCGGTTTCCGCAAGCGAGGCTTCGTTCTTTCCAGTCAGATACGTAGTCTTTAGCTCACCCGCCGATCCGTCCGGATATAGAAGCATCGCTGCGGCAAAAGGGAAGATCTCGTCAACGCGGCTGGCGACGAGGCGGAACATGTCCTCGGCCTTAAGCGACGAGCCGAAGAATTCGTTCGCTTCTTCGAGAGCGTCAAGCCGGTCGCGGATCTCGTCGTCTGCCATGGTGTCCGGAGTTTCAGGCTCCAAGCGGTGAGCCTCCGCACGAGCGCGGTGGCGAATGATAAAGGTGCCGCAGATGCCCGCGTAAACTGCGGCGAGCGAAACGAGGATCGCGGTCTTTTGCCCGATCGTCAATGCGGAGACGGCAATGGCGAACGTGACCGCAGGCGCGACGAGGCCGAATGCGAGAAGCGCCTTGTGGAGCGGATCGATGCGTTGAACTTGGACAGCGTTTGAAACCGAGTCGCGGTTATCGAACATATTTTAGGCTAAGGTCGAGGGGTATTTTTGCCGGCATCAGCGGTAGGAAGGGCGGGATGATCCCCGCTTTATAAGACAGCCTTTATCGCGAGCGGAGGTCAACAAACTTTCGGGTTTCGGAGGTACGAAATTTTTCCCCGAAATTACTGGAAATCGGTTAAAAATAAAAGTTTCAAAAAACGTTGTTTTTGCCCGTTGTGGAGTTGACTACGGAGTTTGCGGTTAATATATTGACGTTTGCTCCAAAATTCACATGTTTGGGCAAAGCTGTTTCGACAGTTCATTTTTAAGTTATTTTCTTTGAGAAAGACAGGAGACTTTTAAAAGTTATGAAAAAAGTAATTGCACTTTCGTCGGTCCTCGCACTCGGCGCACTCGGCATGGCTTGCGGCGAAACGGCTCCGGCCAACAACGCGAACGCTAACAAAGCTGTCTCTTATACACATCTGACGCTGCCGACGAGTTCCGAA